>CAZCYU010000029.1:0-4417 GCA_964503165.1 uncultured Candidatus Peribacteria bacterium
TGAATGGTCCGATGTAGGGGATGAATTCCATCATGCCAGCGATGAGGGCGAGCGTGAATATACCGTCGATACGAATCCCGAAGAGTCTTAGTACGAAGAGTCCTGTGAGGGTGAGCGTGAAAATCGCGAGTCCGAGGAGGAGCTGACCGCGGATCCAGAGTGAGAGAATTCGGAGGAAAGAATCTTCTCGAGAGCGAAGATAGGTGGTGATATTATCAGGCAGAATATCATACAAAAATCCCTTTATAGTGCGACGTTCGAGACTCATAAAGAAGGTAAAAACTACGATCATCATGATCTGAAAAATCCCACCAGAAAGCGACGAAATGAGAGATTTTGATCCCGAGAGAACATTCCCTGTCCCCGAAACGATGATGCCCGAAAGGGATGCAGTCTGACCTCGGAGGAATTCGAAAAACGCTCCGAAATCAACCGTTGCGAGATAGGACTTGATGAAAGATGGGAAAGGAAGCGCTTCGATTCCACCCGATTTATAGAGCGTTTCGAGAGTAGCAAATGACTCGGTTGCGGAAGAAAACAAAAGGACGATTTGTTTGACAAATATGGGGATGATCGCGAAGGCGGCGACGAAGAAGAAGAGGAAAATGAGAAAAAATATGAAAATGATCCCGAGGAAATCCGGGATACGTCTTTTTTTCATCCGTTCAAGAAACGGTGCGAACAGGATCGTCAAAAACCCCGAAAAAAAGAGGATCGCGAGGACGGATGTGAGGAGCGAGAGGAGGTAGAGTCAGAAAGCAAAGAAGAGAATAATGAGAATCCTGAGACTAAAAGCACGGATGCTTGGGGATCAAAAGGAATCGACCGATAGTGTTTCTTTCTTATCCATAATGTGGGAATAAAAAATTAAACGAATGTCCGTACTATAATGAGAAATGACAAAAATACAACTTCTGTTTTTTTGACAATGAAGTTTTTCGTATATAATCAGCATATTTACTTTTTCACTTCTTTCTTATGAATGCAACAAAAGGGATACTGATTGGACTCTGAGTTCTCGTTTTATTTTTCGTTTTCGGAGCTATCGGGTTCTATAACTCGATGGTAGGAATGGAAGAAAACCTAAGCTCGATGGATGCGCAGGTCAAAAATATGTACGAACGTCGAACCGACCTCGTGCCACAGGTTGCAGCGGTTGTGAAGAAATATGCAGAATACGAGAAAGGAACCCTCGAAGGAGTTGTGAAACTCCGCGAAGCATCGAGCGGTCTCGACACACTCCAGGCGATGGCAAAAGAAGGGAAAGTCGCCTCCAGCGAGTATTCTAATCTCCTCGCACAGACAATGTCCACCATCAAAGTCACGCTCGAAGCGTACCCTCAGTTGAAAGCAGATACTCAATTTACCAATCTCTTCACCACCCTCGAAGGATCCGAGAATCGCATCCGTGTCGAGATCAAGAACTTCAACGATGCGGTTGCCGGCTACAATATCGCCGTCCGAGCCTTCCCGTATGGCAAGATATTCTCTCCGATATTCGGATTCGCCCAAAAAGATCGCATCAATCCACCGGAAGACAAGGAAATCAAGACAGTGCCAAATGTAGAAAATCTCCTCGATATGGGGGAAAACACAAAATAACTTCAATCTTCATATTCAAATCTCCGCTTCCTCGTTCGCCGTACATATTTCGTACGACTCACTCCGGTGCTCGATTTTCATACGAATATCATCGTTCTTTTGCATTTTGCTTACCTCATAGTATTTTTATGAAAAAATTCTTTCAAATCCTCATAATCCTCATCTCTGTGTCGGCCTCTTTGTTCGTGCATGCCGAGGATGAGATCGACCCAATGAATCTGCCGGGTCTGGCGGAGTATGTGACCGACTTCACGAATACCCTCTCCGCAGACGATATCCAATCATTGCGACAAATCGCGCGAGACTACGAAGCGAAGACGACCAATCAAATGGTCGTCGTCCTCATCCCTGATCGATCGGGCAATGAGCTCTTCGACATCGGGATGAAGATTTTTAACAGCAATAAGATCGGACAAAAGGGTAAAAACAATGGAATCCTCCTCGTCATCGCAACGGAAGAGAAAAAGATCCGCATCATCACCGGATACGGACTCGAGGGTGATGTCCCCGATGTGCTCGCGAGTGATTTTATAGAAAAAAGTATTCGTCCGCTCGTCAATGATGGGAAATACAGTGATGCGATTCGGGCGTTTTTCACCCGCACGACGGCAGCCATTGGGACCGATGAGGGCAAGAAAATACAGGCGCAAGCTGATGCCGAGTGACTCCTCTGGACTTCCGTGATGGCGGTCATTTTCGGACTCGCATTCTCATTTAATCTCTTCTTCCTGTTATTTGCCGCAGTATTTTTCATCATCTCATCATTTGCGATTGGGTCATTCTTCCCGATTCTCGCTTTCCTCATCGGGGCTGTCGTCACAACTTTTGTCGGATTTCAGTTTTTTTCACCAAAATTTCCCAAAACCTTCTGGGAGATGCCCAAAAATAATGGCGACGGATCGGGCGGATCCTCATGGGGATGAGGTGGTGGCGGAGGCGGGGGATTCTCCGGCGGAGGTGGTTCATCCTGAGGTGGCGGTGCGGGAGATTAGTAAGTCCCTATGTTTCTTGGTATGGATATTTAAAGTATCTTATCTTTATAAGAATCTGGAAGGGTAATTGTATTTGTATGTACCGGATCAGCTATAAAAAACTCTAATAATACACTCTCTTGTTTGGGATATTCTTTCATGTCTTTTATGTCACTATAAAGTTCAAATTCATCTGAAAGATTATCAAAATCTTCAGTCACATCTTCAATATGCTTAACGAGATCTTCTCGTTTTGTATAAATTTGAGCCTTTGGAGCTTTACGATATGTTCCTGTTTCGTACTTTTGTTTTAACATTTTTAAATCCTCAATAACATCTCTTGCGAAGGCTACTACTTCTTGTGAGGGTTTACTTTTCAATCTATTCTGTATACTCCTCAAAAGATTACTAAGATCTTCATTATTTTTATCTTTCAAGGCCTTTATTTCTAAATAATTACCCATTTTTTCTCATGAAGATAGAGTATCTCTTTGTGGTAAAATATCTGACATAATAATTTTATTTAAAATAATAAACTTCAATAATACGCTTCCATTCTACCATTTATTTAATAAAATATCAAATAAATGGTTGCTTTTTTCCACTATAATCATATAATCCCTCTGTTTTTATCATATTTTCTGCTTTATGGACCCCACATCCTTATTTTTATTTATTCTCCTTATTGTTTGATCTGCATTCTTTTCTGGCACAGAGATGGCGCTTATGATAATGTCACAACACAAGATAGACTCTCTATTAAAAGAGTGAAAATCATGAGCCAGTGCTCTGAAAAAAATAAAATCAAAAAATGATAAACTCCTCATAACTATATTGATTTGAAATAATCTCGCGAACGTATGAGCCTCATCACTCGCTGCTGTTTACTCTATTCAACTTGCAGAGAAACTCAATATCTCTGGGAGTTATGGAATAGGAATCGCAACCTGAGCGGTCACATTAATATTACTATTATTTTGAGAAATAACACCCAAGTCTATTTGTTCGAAATACAGTGAAAAAATATCTCTAGCGGTAGCACCAATATATGTATTTTTCATGTATATTCTGAGTCCTATTACATATTTTGTAGAATTTTTTGTAAGAGGTACGAATTTTATTTTTTGAGGCAAAAATACTTCAGATAAGATGACTCTTGAGGAATTGGAGGCTTTTATAGATATGTCACATAAAGAATGAGTAGTAGAAAAAGAGGAGCATAAAAAAATCAAAAGTATCCTCGATCTCTCGGATACGGAGGCATTCTCTGTGATGACTCCTCGGGTCTCGGTCGATTTCGCCAAGATCGATATGACGGTCGATGAACTCTGTCAACAACTCATGGACTCGAGCCATACGCGTCTCCCGGTATGCGGAGAAGACACGGATGATGTCGATTATGTCGTCACTTTCCGCGAAGCTTTCACTTGGCAGAAAGCATGAATGGGAACAAAAAAACTCAGTGAGCTCGACCTCGAAAAAATCATCAAAATCCCCCTCACGAAACGGATCGATCGCGTGTTTGAAATTTTCCAAAAATCCCATAAACATATCGCGCTCGTCCTCGATGAACACGGCGGAGTTGCAGGAATCATCACCCTCGAAGATATTATCGAGGAAGTATTCGGGGATATCAAAGACGAGAACGATCGCGAAGATATCTACATCCGTCGATGTAGCGATGGCTCACTCATGATCAAGGGGAATGTCGTCGTCGACGATCTCCTCGACGAATTCAATCTCGAACATCAGGATATCCACCTCGATGAGGAATACCTCGGTGAAACCGTCGGGTATCTCATCATCTCCATGCTCGAACGCTTCCCTGTAAATGATGAAGTTCT
>CAZCYU010000030.1:0-7283 GCA_964503165.1 uncultured Candidatus Peribacteria bacterium
TCGAAGCATCCGCTTCGAAAATGAGACTACCCAGTTTAAGGTCTTTTTTCATCACAAAATCTGCGATACTTTTCTTGGTCACATCGACCATCTCGCGTGAGATATCGCTCCCGAAGATTTCGGTGTAGCCCATATTGGCAGCCTCAATCAGGATTGTCCCGAGTCAGCAGAAAGGGTCATAGATAGCAGAAGCTTCTGTAGTTCTGGATCATAAGTTTATCATGATTTGTGCTAACTTTGGTGGCAACATCCCGACGCCCATATCGCGGGTCTTCTCCATATCACGCTCGGCGTAGGCATCGACGTCTTGATAGGCGATCGTGACTCCGAAGTACCGATGTCCAGTGATGCTGATATAGTTGCACTCGGTCTCGGATTCTCAGAGGCGTTCTTTTTTGTAGACGGCGGAGTTGATATTTTTCGGATCCTTGTTGACGAGTCGAAAGGATTTGTCCGGACAGGATTTGAGGAATTTCTTGATTCGAAGTCATTCCTTGAACATATCGATTTTCTCTCCGTATCCAGCAATCGCAAAGGGAACCTTGTTCGTTCGGTCGACCCGCTCGAGATAGTGTTTACTTGCAGTCATAAAGTCTGTCACATCTCGGACATCCTCGAGTATCTTCACCACCTTGATGATCCCACCCATATGGGGGAATAGGTCACGAACTTTCCTCTCTTCTATATCAGAAACCATCGCAAGTTGTTCATTCACCTGCTCGAAAACCCCTTCCGGAAAGAGGTTTCTAATTTCTGCGAGTGAGAGTCGAAATTCTCGACCGAGGATGAAAGCGAACATGATGGAGAATTATTCTGGTATAATACGTTCGAGTCCGATGCGTCCTTTTTCTTTGTCGACAGTGAGGACTTTGACCGTGACCATATCACCGAGTTTGACGAAATGTTCGATGTTGGTGACGCGTTCTTTGGCGATCTTGGAGATGTGGATCATCCCAGATTTACCGGATCCGAGGTCGACGATCGCGCCGACTCCTTCGAGGATTTTCCCGATTTTCCCAGTGTAGGTTTCTCCGGGTTCGATATCTTTGAGGAGTTTGGTGATAAATTCGATGGCAGCATTTCCACTTTCTCCATTCTTCGCGGTGACACTCACCATTCCTTCATCGGTGATATCCACCTCAACATTGAAATTCTTCGTAATCTTCTGGATCATTTCTCCACCCTTTCCGATCACTTCGCGGATACGGTCAACCGGGATCATAATTGAGAGGATGAATGGTGCGTATGGAGAGAGATTCGGTCGTGGAGCGGCGAGCTCCTGAGTCATCTCAGTGCGGATGTGAGCGAGAGCTCATTTTGCCTGTTCGAATACTTTCTCGAGGACAGCTATCTGAAGACCCTTGATTTTACAATCCATCTGGAGAGCAGTGATCCCCTTGTCGGTCCTGGCCACTTTGAAGTCGAGATCCCCGAGGAAATCTTCTTGAGCCTGGATATCCGAGAGGACGACATATTTGCCGGTTTCTTCGTCGTAGATCATCCCCATAGCAACCCCAGAGACGAGTGCTCGGATCGGTACTCCGGCATCCATGAGCGACATAGTCGATCCACAGATCGATGCCATAGAAGAGGATCCATTACACGTCGTGACTTCGGAAACGGTTCGGATGAAGTAGGGGAATGTATCGAGTGGGGGGAGGACAGGAAGGAGGGCTTTTTCTGCGAGGCGTCCGTGTCCGATCTCACGTCGCCCGACTCCGCGGAGCGGTCGAACTTCTCCAACCGAGAACGGAGGGAAATTGTAGTGATGAATATATCGTTTGGTACTTTCCTCATACATATCGTCGACAATCTGGATATCTCCTGGTCAACCGAGCGTGGTGATCGTGAGCGCTTGGGTGATACCACGTTGGAAGAGGGCAGACCCGTGTGTGCGAGGGAGTATCCCGAATGTCCCACGGATGGGACGAACCTCGTCAGCCTTACGTCCATCGAGTCGGAGACCGCTCGCGAGGACATTTTTGCGCATGTGTTTTTTGAGGACTTTGTAGACGGCTTCTTCGATGGCTTGTCCGGTGAGTTCTGTGGTATCTTCGGTGTATCCAAGAGATGCTTTGATCTCATCTTCGAGCACGACGAGGGCGGTGTGGAAATCGGATTTCCCGAGGTGGTAGAGCTCTGTAATTCGCTTATCGGTGATAAGTGTGTCGATCTGATTTTTGAGCTCGTCGTTATGGGATTTGATGTAGAGTTTCTGTTCGAGGATAGGATGAGCGGCATGATAGAGAGTGATGAAGTCTTTTTGTGCCTTCACGAACTCTCGGACGATCGCGTGTGCGAATTCAAAAGCCCGAAGCATCGTCGCTTCGTCAACTTCTTGCCCCTGAGATTCTACCATCGTGATGGCATCATCCGTTCCGGCAACCGTGAGATCAAGCGTCGTTGTGAGGAGTTCATCCATTGTTGGATCGAAGGTAAAAGTCCCGTCAGTGAGTAGGGCGATGCGGACTCCCGCAACCGGTCATTCAAACTCGGTGACTCCGGCGAGTTGGAGAGCGAGAGAGGCTCCGGTGATCCCGTAGAATCCGTAATCGGAAGCTCCGGAAGACGAGAGAATCGTCGAGATAATCTGGATATCATTGATCGTCCCCTTCGGGAACATCGGACGAATCGGTCGATCGATGAGTCGAGAGTTGAGAATCGCCGTATCAGACGGACGACCTTCCCGCTTCATAAATCGATTCCCACCGATTTTACCAGCTGCATAGTACTTTTCCTGGAACTCAACCGAGAGTGGAAAAAACCCCGCATTCATATTGACTTCTTGTTTGACTCCAGCTGTCGTGAGGAGATAATTCCCATCCTCATCACGGATGACGACCGCACCATCGGCGAGCAACGCGAGCTTCCCACTTTCAAACGTGATTTTTTTCCCACCAATATCGTAGGTTTTGCTTATAGTTGCCTTTTTTAAGGCATTCTGATCGGATAGACCCTGTATCATAAAAAAGAAAGATAAAGATTAAAGATGCGCCGAGTATATGGAAAAAAGGCAAAAAAGAAAATTTCTTTTAAAATACGATGACAAACTCTCCTTTGCAGTTCTGCTTCTCGAAATATTCGCGACATTCTCGTGCCGTTCCATGTTTGAATTCCTCGAATTTTTTGGTGAGTTCTCGACCGACGACGATGGGATAGTCCGGTCCGAAGTATTTTTCGAAGTCACTGAGGGTTCGGAGGATGCGGTGAACGGATTCGTAGATGACAACGGTATAATCCTTGTCTTTGAGGGATTTGAACATGGTTTCACGACCTTTTTTGACCGGGAGGAATCCAATAAATCGGAAATCGTGCATGTGCATCCCGGATCCGACGAGGGCTGAGAGAACCGCAGAAGCACCGGGGATGGGCACGACCGTGATGTTTTCTTCGACGGCACGCTTGACGAGGATATAGGCAGGATCGGAGATCCCCGGAGTCCCCGCATCCGAGATGAGTGCCACATGTTTGCCTTCTTTAAGGAGTGCGATGATTTTATCAACCTTTACGTCTCCTGAGTGCGCATGGAAAGAGATGAGCGGTTTGGAAATCTCATAGTGTCGGAGCAGAACTCCTGAGGTACGAGTGTCCTCACAGGCGATGATATCCGCCTCCTGGAGCGTACGAACCGCCCGAAAGGTGATATCTTCGAGATTCCCGATGGGAGTGGAGACGATAGAGAGCATGAGAGAATGGTAAAAAATACAGGCACAGTATATCTAAACGCAATAAAAAGCAAAAAATAAAATCCAATAAAAATTTGCATCCCATTCAAAATCACATATAATAATCCGTATTACTTATCATCTAAAAATTCATGGCAACCATAACGATAGAGAATGTCCCCGAAAGTGTTGTGAAGACATACGGAACCCACGTATCATTTTCTTATACCCTCTCTTTTCAGGATGATTTTGATATAGATTTCAGAGAATTGGATGAGTCGGAAATAACTCCAGAGATTCGTAAAGCAGCTGAAGAATCACAGAAAATTCCAAAACACCTACTTTGTAATATCTAAAAAATGAAACTACCGAAAAGTGTTTTGGAAACACAAAAAATAGTTGATTTTCTCGAAGCAAGGAATCTTGTTCAACAGTACAAAAAATCTAAAAAAAATTTGTTGTCTTGAAATATAAAGTGATTGGATTTCAAAGAAAGACAACCAAAAAAATCATGAATATGGTCATTTCGCATAAACAAACAATTTCGAGTATTTTGATCTTTTGATACTGAATTCAATTTCATCGTTTCCAGTATTGATAATCATCAATAAAAAATCGAGGTTTATTTTAATAAAAAATCTAATTCTTTTAGAAATGAATCGTAGTCTCTAAATTCAATTACATTCATCCCAAGATTTTTGGCAGGTTCCAGATTTTTAGGCCTATCTTCGATATAGATACATTCCTCCGCCTTAAGATTAAGGTCTTGAATAACCTTTTCGTATATTTCTCTATCAGGCTTTACAAGTCCAGTGTTGTATGAGGTGATGATGATATCAAATATTTCTCTAAACTTTTTTTCCTCAAGAATCGGCTCAAGCCATGATTCTATCTGGTTAGATAGGATAGCAAGTTTGTATTTTCAGTAGAGGTTTTCTTTTACAAATTGATGGAGTTCATCTCGGAATCCAGTATATTCGATGAAATATTTTTTAAATGATTCCGGACTCATTTTTGTGAATGCACCCAATTTTTCCCAAAAAATAGTTGAGTCTATTTTTCCAACACGCGCCTCAAACCATATGGAAAGGGATATTCTATTTGCTTCTTCCGCATCAACGCCGAGTTTCTCAGCATTGTTCTGCCAAAATTCTCGAATATCATCGTCAGTAGAAAATACTCCCCCAAAGTCAAAGATAATTGCCTTAATCATAGAAAACTAGTTATTATAAAATACCTTCGTAATACCCAAATATCCGAAGAAAAAATAGATGAAAATGATCCCGGTGAATCCGACGGTGAGGGAGATATCGAAGACGGCATGGACGACGATGGAGAGGAGGAATCCGTAGAGGAGGGTCTTTATGTACGGCAAGAATCGTCCTCCGGCTTGGAGGAGGAGATACCCACGAGAGAAGTGGAGTCCGACGATGATGGAGCAGATGATGTGGACGAGGAGTGAGAATATGGAGCGGAAAATCCAGGTGGTGAAGACGTCAGTACTCCAGAGTCCAGAAGTTACGGAGATATTTTTGAGGTAGAGGATATTTTCGATGAATCCGAATCCGAGAGCGATGAAAACTGAGAAGAGGACTCATTTTTTGATCGTGTCGATCGAGGGGAGTGAGCTCCCGAGAACCGAGAAATGTTTGCTCGCTTCTTCGATGATCCCGATGACGAGATAATAAAAAAGTACGAGTTTGAGCGTTCCGAAGACGACCCCACCGATCGTGACTCATCCACTCGAGAGGGGATTATTCCAGAGTCCGAGCGGGAAAACGACTGCATGAAACAGCGCGAAGAAGAAAACAAAGAAGAGGAGAATGAGAGTATTTTTGATATATATACCAGCAGTTTTCCCGATATTCACAAAGAAAAATCCGAATGAAAAAATCCCAATAACACTCGCGATACCAAGGAGGGTGAGGATTGCGGAAAGGGAGAGTTGAAAGAGATTCTCTCCATGGACGAGGAGGGGAAAGATATTCCAGGAGGTGAGAGAAAGATTCGAGAAAATATCGCCCATAAAGAGAACGGGCACGACCGAGAGGGCTCCCGCGAGGATCCCGATCGCGAAACGACGAGCATTGAGTTGAGAGTTATCCATGTACGAAAATATATACCCCCAGAGGAGTATGGGCAAAAAAGCAACGAGCGCAATGATGATAACAGAAACAAACTCCATAATGGTACTTTATTTTTTGCGAAATATTTCGTATTTGCCGAAGGAGAAACTCTCTCTCTTTCCGTTTTTAAAGGCAGTAGAGAGGAGGAAGATATTCATCCCGATGAGGATGAAAAATATCCCAATAAGCCACGCGATGAGCTCTGGTACGGCGATCACGATGATACCAAAGAGGATAAAAATAATACCGATGAGATTCATAGACTGAAAAATTATGGTATAAAAAACATCCCTACTGTATAGGAAAAATCGAAAAAATCAACTTTTGTGGAAAAAATAAAAATTCCCCATTGATTTTATAAAATAATACGATACTATGTCGCCACTTACTCAAAAATTTATCAAAATCCATTTCTATGAAAAACCACCAAATAAAAATATATATTCTTGCACTCTTTTTCTTCGTTCCATCTCTTGTTCTGGCGGAGAGTATTGATGTGACGGCCAATCCGCCATCGGGGACGTACCACGCACCGATCCGCATCGAGCTCACTATGACGCAACCCGGATCCAAGACATTTTACAGTTTCAAACCCGATGGATATCCGCAGGATGCGTACCTCTATACAGGGGCGATCCTCCTCAAGAAATCCTCTCCGCTTATATTTTTCACGATTATCTCACCGACCAATGAGTCCAAAATCAAACAAAACAACTATATCATAGAATACTCTCCAGATGTCCATTTCCGTGACACGGAGGTCGTGCTCGGCTCCAATAATATGGTGGACGTTTCTATTACTAATGAGTCTGATAAGACTGTCGATATTGGATTCTATCAAGTACAATCGGAGTCGTCTATGACTGAAATACCCGAGGGAACCATGCTCGCTCCAGATAAAACATATACCGTTTCTTTTGAGTACACCGGCACGAGTCCCATCGTTCTCCGGAGTCCGGATGGGGAAGAATGAGGCATCCTCCAAGTCGTTCGAGCTGAACCGAAAGTCGAAATAAAACCAACTCCTTATAAATATTCTCAAAATTCCACAGTAATGAGTCCTCAGGTACAAAAACCAGAAGAAAATATCCCATTAGCCGAACCGGTTACAGAATCAGTTACAGAAACTCCTGTTTCATCTGAACCAACTCTCACTCCAACTCCAGAGCCGGTTATAGCCCCAGTAGTACCGACTCCAGCGGTTTCACCAGAGAATGTTCCTGCCACATCAGATATCGCAGCCGATATCAAGACCTCTGTTTCGGAGTCTGGGACCGGCATTCAACCCGTATATATTTTCTCTCTCCTCTCCATCGCTGTCCTCCTCGGGGCAGTGCAGTTCTGGGTACGGAAGAAAAAGAATTAAAACACTATGCGCCATATCATCGTCTCTATCAACAAATATGAAGTCCGAGGGAAAGAAATCCTCTCGGATATTTCGTGTGTCATTAATAGTTCTGATCGTATCGCGGTCGTCGGGGGGAATGGCGTA
>CAZCYU010000031.1:0-15986 GCA_964503165.1 uncultured Candidatus Peribacteria bacterium
CATTAATGCTCTCAATATAGAGATCATTGTCGGCAGGATTTTTTTTAATGGATACTTTTATATATCACATATTCACTCCTTGTTTTTCAAGTATTTTTCTCTGTCGCTCGAAATAGTGAGCTCATCAAATAAGGAGCTCTATTCTTGGACCATTCTCTTCATCGAGATGAGCGATTCCACCGGTTTTGAGATTAAATCTAAAGTACAAATCTTGCGATGATTTCTCAGGAAAAATGTATCCCTTCTGTATAAAATCAGTAATAAAGAGCTTCTCGGCAAGATTCTTATCTAGAATATCATCATTAACCTTTTCTTTTAATTCCGTACGTCGGAGATCTGCCTGTAATTTTGCGAGATCTTTTGATGATATATACCTTTCAGCCCCAGCTCTTCCGAGCTGGTTTATATCATAGTAATCACTCAAAACTCCATTCGTAGGATTATCTTCTATCTTTCGCATATCACTCAAAAAAACCGTTTCTGAAAGCGGTCCGGTGCGTATGTCGACGAGTGTATCTGTCATGTGTTTTTGTTAAAAAATTATTCAATACTTCATTTTAAACCTAAGCTACACCATCTGATGAACATAAATCCTCAGCCTCATCATCACCATAAAATGCCTCCTCTTTTTTATTTGGTATAACCGAAATATTACTTATACTATATTCTCAATTTTTCCATTTTATAAATTTTATCACGAGTTTATAATCAGGATTCCCAACCCCCTCTTGGAGTATTTTTATTCACTTATGGACATCCACATATTCATCCGAATATCGAGTCGCCATCAATCAAATTATACTTTCTTTAAGTATTCATATCTTTTTTATTCGATCTTCAGTCAGGATATATGTCAATGTATCAGTATTTTCTTGATTTAGGATATCTGTAGAGTAATATAATATAGCATCTTCGTGAGCTTTGAGTAAATTTTTAGGATATTGTATCTTACTATTTTTGTATCTTTCTTCGATAGCTTTTATGAGTCATTCTTTCTGTTGTATATAATAATATTTTAATTCGCTTGAATTATTTGCACCTTGTAATGATGAAATACCAAGGATATCAGAATCATCATGCGAGATAATCTCAGAGGAATCACCTCATGACATAATTAATAGTGCGCTCAAAGAAAATATATTCACATACTTTTTAACTTTCGAAGATAAAGAATTTTCTTTTTCAAATTGATGATCTCAGAAGTTCTCCATACGGTAATTTATAAATTATTTAAAATATCATCCTTATCATTAAGAAGCTGTTTTTTTTCATTTAATTCAATTATTTTATTTTGAGTAATTTTCAAATTATTAGATAAATTATTCAGTAAATTAGTTTGATTTTCCTTATAATCAACCAATAATTTTGCCACACTAAACAACCTCTCATTATCAAATGTCATCAATTTATCATATAAATCAACCTTAACAATATCACCAATCTCAAATATATCAGCAATCGTCTCCACTATTGAAATAATTTTTGTTTTTTTATCCATAATTTATTATTTAATTTGACTAGGATCTGTACCTCTATATATCTCTTTTGCATTCTTTCAAGTCATTAATTTTGCAGCTGCTGCCGTAAAATTTCTTTGCCAATTATTGCCTTCTGATCATGATAGATCAGGTTGTCATTCGGCTACCACTGCTGGTTTCTTCTTGTAATCTCAAGCTCACGCGATCATTGATATTTTATCAAGAGTTCAGACCTCTGGAAGTTTACTTACAAAAGATGGAACATCTAGTTCTTTTCATAAATCAGCCACTAAGTTATCTAAATTTATTCACATACCATTTGATGATGTCTGAATTATTCAATTCAATTTTTGAACCTCTTCCACAATTCTCTTATCAAAATCATTTTCTGAAACTGCTTTTGATATTTCAAGAGTTTGTCACTTATCTTTTCTTGATACCAAAACATTAATATCAATTCCATTGTTAAAATCCTCTATCATCGAAGAAACACTTTTAACTAAACCATCTGGAGTATGTTTACTTCAATATAAGAGTTTGCTTGTCCTATCGTTATTATTTTTTTCAATAAGTGATTCAAACAAGAGTTTTCAATTTTTTTCATTAAATACTATCCTATCCTCTTTTCATTCTATCTTTTTAACTTCAAATACTTGTGATGATGATACTGATTCTGCCATACATTCATTTTATTATATAATAAAATTATTAATTACACACTTTATAATACCATATCTGAATCGGAAAAGCAAATAATTCGCTTTGTTTTTCGTTCATTTTTCATATACTCGGCGCAATATTTCTTTAAAAATACGATTATGTCACACATTATCACTCTCGGATGATACTTTGGATCAGGAAAAAGTACCCTCGGAAAAGCTCTCGCTGAACACTTTACATTTGAGCGATATTCGACTGGGGATTTCATGCGAAATATGGCTCTTGAACGAGGTATTTCTCTGCTCGAACTCTGAAAAGAGGCGGAACATGATGGGGGTATTATCGACTCTATTCTCGATAAACGACAGAAACAATTCGGACTTACAAAAGATAATTTTATTATCGATGGTCGTCTCGCGTTTCACTTCATCCCCCATGCCCTCAAGATTTTTCTCACTATCGATCCTAAAGAGGCAGCGAGACGTATTTTCGAAGATAAAAATCGTACCAGTATAGTGGAATCCCATGAAAATATAGAGGAGGTTGTCGAGAAGCTCAAGACTCGACGGGCGAGTGAAAATGAGCGGTATATGAAATACTACGGCGTCCATATCTACGATATGGATCTCTACGATATCGTCATCGATACGACCTGACTTTCACCAGATAAAGTAACTGAAAAAATTATTTTAGAAATCAAAAAAAGATGGAACGCACAATAATCCGCACAGAATCTATGCATAAAAAATGACGTTTAATTTCGATCATCGAGGGAACGCTCGATGACATCCGCCTCGGAGATGAGATCGTCTTCGAGGATGTTGACGAAACATGAAAACTCCGGTCCTGTACGGGACTTCGGGACTTCGTCCGGACGGATTGGAACGGGATTCCGATGGTGATATTTGATAATCATCATTATGCGCTCTATTTCTGGTACGAGGCACGGTCTCGAGGACTCCTCAGACAAGGCAATACCCTCATCCATATAGACCAACACTCGGATCTCTGGGACAATGAAAATAATATTCCGAAAAATTGGGAGAATCTTAAAGAGATGGAACGTTTCATGGACGAACAATGCACGGTTGCGAACTATATCCAGCCGGCGATTCGACAGGGGTTTGTAGAAAAAGTGATACGCATCGAGGGAGAGAATGACATCGAAAAATACGAAAACTACAAGTTATGTCCAGATGAATCCCTCATCCTCAATCTCGATCTCGATTTCTTCGGACCGGAGCTTGATTATATCGATTTCGAGAAGAAAAAACAGAGTATCCTCCATTTTGCTCGACAAGCCCGACTCGTCACCGTCGCGACGAGCCCTTTTTTCATCGATCAAGACCGGGCGATTGAGAATCTCAAAAGGGTATTTGGGAACTAATTTATAACTTTTTTTGAATCTTTCTTGGTTCCCTTAGTGTCGGCAATCTTATTGACAACTACTTGTTGGACGAGCATAAAGAGGGTCCCAATGAGCCAGTAGATACCGACTCCTGCTGGGAAAAAGTAGGTAGAGATTGCGATCATGGCAGGCATTCCCCAGAGCATAAAGACATTCATGACACTCGGATCAGGCATGAGAGACGGTCCTGCTTCCTCGTACTTCCCATCCTTTTTTTCGATGATTTTTTTCTCAAGCTTTTCGAGTTTCTTGACGTCGCTCTCTTTTGGGAGTGAGAGTTTGATCTGGAGCCACTGGGCAGCACCGACCGTGAGGGCGAGAACGACCCCAGTTATACCACCGATCGAGAGGAGATGTATTCCGAAGAAATTCGTGTTAATCTTCGAGATATCAAAATTGGCGAGAACTGGGTAAATATAGTAATAATTGGAGAGGTCGGCAATACCGAGAACCGTCCAATACAGGACGATGAGGAGGGGCATCTGGATGAGAAGTGGGAGGCACGATCCGAGTGGATTGACCTGTTCTGCCTTGTAGAGAGCCATGAGCTCCATGCCGATCTTCGCTTGGTCACCTTTGTATTTATCCTGGAGTTCTTTAATCTTGGGCTGGATCGCCTGCATCTTCTTGCTATTGGTCAGGATGTGATGCTGTGGAACGAGGAGGAGGAGGCGAATAAAAATCGTCACGAGGATGATCGCGAGTCCGAAATTGTACCCCGTGAAATTCGCTATCAAAAAAGCGAAGAGATTATATATCGGTGCATAGAAAATAGTACGGAATAGGGATCGGAAAAATCCTGGAGCCTCCATAGTCACTCCAGCCCCTGTTGTTTTGGTATCTTTCACGAGACGGAACTCATATTTAGCTGGCGTCTGGAAGAGTTGATACAGAGGACCCAGATCAACTTTTTCTTTCCCACCACTTGCAATAGTGAGGGTCTTGCAGAACTCAGCTGGGAGTCCGGTCAGTGGAGTGTAGTCTTTTTGGATGGAGATATCCTTACATGTATCGATGGAGATATTTGTGGCCGTCGTATTTTGTATCTCGAGGATCGGGATATCCGGAGTCACATAACTCTCTTTCGCGACACGGAGTGTCATCTCATTGGTCGAAACTGGGGTTTGATTCGGTTTGGGGAGGATGAAATTGAGGGCGATGAGCGTGATAAAGAAAATCAGAAGGGTATTGAGAAGACGGGTGTTCATAAATATAGAAATTAGTAGTTAAATACGGGCTTTTGGTGGTTGGGGACTATTTTTCACAAGTTTCTTAAGGAAATCTATATCTTTATCGAAGGATACTATATCCTCAGTTTTGTTTCTGTCAAAAGTTTTACCTTTTTTTGGGACGAAAACGATATCGGAAGTCCCAGTCGTGCAGATATCTGCGACCGCATCATAGAAACGACGTCGAAAGAAATTGCGATCAATGGAGGTTTTGGTATGTTTCCCCGAGAAGATAACCCCAAAACGATTGAATCCGACCCGATTTGTCATCGTATTCGCTATGAACCCATACGAAAAAAAAGGTTTTTTAAATCGCAAAACCTTTTTTACTTCGTTTTCTGTGAGCCGATAGAGTTTCGGAATCATAGGAAGATGGGATATTATTCAGCAACCGTTTCAGAAGTCTTGGCATATCTCATAGAGTTGTCCACGCGGAAATGTTTGGAAGATCCTGGATACGTCACAACACGAGCGGTTCCTCCTGCCACGATGTGGAGTTTGGATTTCCCTCGGATATCTTTGTAACGATTCGGATACGTCACAGTGAGCTCGTGACGACCCTTTCGGCGACGTGCAGCGAGAACTCTTCGTCCCCCAACGGAGAGCGAGCGAGTGAGGAATCCGTGAGTTCGGAGTCGTTTTCTTTTCTTAAACTTAGCGAGCATGATAAAAATATTAGTTACAAAAGTGCGAGGATTGTATGAAAAAAAGCAGGAAAGTCAAATTTTTATACCTACAAAACAAAGTCCAGGAAGTTCTCCCTATTTACGACTTCAAAACTACTGCCCGGATAGGCTTCGATGAAGGATTTTGGGACCTTGGGAATCTTGGTTCCATATTTGAATTCGTAGGTATGGAGTTTACCATCGTAATCCTCAACCCAATCTATTTCCTTTTGATCGTGAGTTCTCCAAAAATAATTATTGGAGAACATTTTGCCAGAATATTGCTGTTTCTTGAGTCTCTCCATGACCAAAAAATTCTCCCACAACATCCCGATATCATCACGTATCGAGATAGCATTAAAATTTTGAATTATAGCGTTACGAACCCCATTGTCATAAAAATAATATCGACAGGTCTTCGTTATCTCTTTTCTAAGATTACGAGAAAGGCCCCGTAATCTATAGATAACAAATGATTCTTCCAGATAATAGAGGTATTTGTCGACGGTAGCAGCAGATAACTCCAAAGATCTTCCAAGTTCAGAAAGAGACACCTCGTGTCATATCTGAAAAGCAATAAGTGAGAGAAGGTCTATTATTTTCTTCCTATGGCGAAGCTCGTCAAGTTCCAACA
Source organism: uncultured Candidatus Peribacteria bacterium (assembly GCA_964503165.1). GTDB lineage: Bacteria > Patescibacteriota > Gracilibacteria > BD1-5 > UBA2023 > CAZCYU01. The sequence continues at coordinate 6,075 of CAZCYU010000031.1, forward strand.
AATCCTTATAAAGATAATTTTCAACAATATCTCGCAGATACGTCTTTTTCTCATCATTTGTCATATTTCCTCTGAAAATCTCTGGATAGGAGCCATATATCAATCTTTCCTCCAGATCTCACATAAGTTCAAATATATTGTATTTTTCTCGGAGTTCCATTTCGGCAATGGGGAAAAGTTTATAGGTGAATTTACGACCTACAAGGGGTTCTCAAAAGGCATTTCGTAAATGAAATGAGGATGAGCCCGTTGCGATTATTTTAATATCAGGAAAATGATCTACGATAAGCTTCAAATTCAATCAAATATTTTCGATTTTTTGAGCTTCATCAATAAATATGAGTGAATATCATTTAATGGTATTTCATAAGGTAGCAATTGACTGACTCGAAAATGCTTTAGCCACATTTGTATCCTCTCAAGATACAGAAAGTATCTTTTCATCCTTGAAATTATTTTCAAGTATATTCTTTATGAGTGAGGTCTTCCCTATTTGCCTTGGTCAATAAAGAACCAAAACTTTACCCGGAACAATATGGTCTATAAGTTGCTGAGTAATACTTCTCTCTATCCACATAATAGAAGTTTTATTAAAAATACTCAATCTATTTTATGAATTTATATGAATTTAGCAAATCTATTTTATGAAAAAGTATAAATTCGTGAAATAGAGTCAAGTAACTTTTACCCTTTCAACTCTTTTTCCCAGATTTTCTGCCGTGAGAGGGCGTTTTCGGCGGCTTCTTGTTGGGCTTTTTTCTTGCTGGTTCCGGTTCCAGTTCCGACTTGGACGAGTCCGATTGCGGCACTGACGGTGTAGGATTTGGAGTGATCCGATCCGGATTCCCTGATGACCTCATAGGTTGGGGTGGTGCTGTACCGAGCCTGAGAAATCTCTTGGAGATGGGACTTGGGATCGACATGGAGTTGGAGGGAGAGGATATCTGGGAGTGTGGTGAGGACGTATTTCTCTACGAATGCTTTTGCATGTGCATATCCGAGATCGAGGTAGAGAGCTCCGAGAAAGGCCTCGAATGTGTTCGCGACGATGTACGGATTGGTACTTCCTCCGGCAAGTTCCTCACCCTTGGAGAGGAGAATATACTCGGGGAGTCCGAGCGTGAGTCCGATGGCTGCGAGGTTCTTCCCGCGCACGAGGGCACTGCGGATATCAGTCAATTCTCATTCTGGTTTATCGGGAAACGCATGGAAAAGAAGCTCCGTGGTGATGAGCTCAAGGACGGCATCGCCGAGGAATTCGAGACGCTCGTTGCTCTCGGAGACACGAATAATATTCTCATTGAGGACCGAACGATGCACGAAGGCAAGACAGTAGTGTGTGATAGTTCCAAAAGGAATCTCGAGAGAAGATACAAATGTTTCTATTTTCTCTTCAAATGCCTTGTTGGATATGGATACGAGTTTGGCCATACAGGGATGTTATGAAATAAAGAAATGAGGTGGCATGGCGTCCTTTTTAATCACCTCCAAGATCGTTGTTTTTTCATTTTTGAGGGCATTGAGGACTCCATTGACCATCGTACGAGCATTGTCATCAGAGAAGGTCTTGGCGAGTTCGATTGCCTCATTAATACTGACTTTCTCGGGGATCGTGTCGATCGTGAGATAGAGCATCTCATAGGCAGCAATCATAATCGGGAGGAGGTTGCTGATCGGCATGGTCGTGAGATCAAATTTGGGTGCATATCGGTGTGTGATGGCGAGGAGTTCTCATTCTCTCTCTATGATTCCCGCGAACATGGCATCAAAATAAGCCATATCAAGAACGCTCGACGCCTCTATATCAAAAAAATTGGCGAGGAAGGATTTTTCTGAAAATTCCGGACCGATGAGGGACCGGGAATAGAGCGCCTGGAGGAGATAGGGTCGAGTTTTGCGTCGTGAGAGAGCCATAGGGGTAAAAGAGCAAGGAAAAAAGATAGGAATCTCTACAAAAAAACACGAAAATTTAAAATTTTCGTGGACTTTTGAAAAATGATGAAATTCTTGTGAAAACTGCGTACCGGAGTGAACCGTACATCGGTACGGAGAACGAGGAAACGTAAAGTTTGAACATGAAGTTCGCATTTTGCATAAGTCCTACGCACGAACAGTTTGAATCTTTTTAGCAGATTTGTTGACAGAATATACTTTGCGTCCTTTGTATTCTCCAGTGATCGGAGAAGAAAAGTGAGAAAGTCCCGTAGCATTCCCCTCTTTGTCGTATTGGAGAGAAACGCTGTCGAGTACTTTTTTGGTTTTGAGTAAGAGCCATTTACCGTGACGTTTCCCGGTTTGAACCTTGGAAGCCTTCTTAGGAGGAGCGAAAGTCATAATATGTAATCGTAAAAAAATAGGAAATATGACAAACTGAAATGTCGTCATTTATAATGTGGACAGGATTGTATGGAAAAAATCCAAAAATGCAAAGGAAAATTTAAGATTTTCATTTTTTCTTTATCCAATCTCGATATGACTGTCGTCATAAGGATCGAGGTGGATGATGACGGTGGCGCCTTTGAGCGCTTTTTTGAGGCGTTGTTCGATAGCATCACTCACATCATGTGCCTCGAGAAGCGTGATATCTTCGTTGAAGACGAGATGAAATTCTATAAACATATCTTTGCCCGAGCAACGAGTCTTGAGGAAATGATAGGAATCAACGAGAGATGAGGTGGTATTGATGATATCGATGATCGTTTTGGTGTCTTTCTCATCGAGAGATTTGTCCATGAGGATGTGATAGGCAGAGATAATAATCTTGCTCGCACCGAAAATAATATAGACCGAGATAATGAATGAAACAATGAGATCTATCACGAAGAGTCCCGTGAGTTTGATGATCAGTATCGTGATAATAATACCCACATTACTGAATAAATCTGTTTTGTAATGAAGACTGTCGGACTTGATGATGAGATTATTGGTTTCTCTGGAAACACGATCAAGATAGACGACGATAATGATGGTAAAAATAATAGATACAATCATAAAGACGAGCGAGAAGGTCGTATCGATGATGTAATCCTCTGCGAGGAATTTTCGAATCGCAAGGAAAGTAATAATACATCCTGACAATATAATAAATAAACCTTCAAGGAGGGCGGCAATTCATTCAATCTTGCCATATCCATAGTGATACCTATCATCCTTGTCTTGCGCCGACTTTTTCAGGGCAAAGAAATTAATGATAGAGACAAAAAAATCGAGAAGCGAATCAATCGAACTCGATATAACTGTGAGACTCCCCGTCATTATCCCTCCGACGAACTTGATAATCGCCAATGTGAATGCAAGAGCACTGGCTACCATGACGGCTTTTTGTGGAGATCTCATGAATGAAAGTACGAAAATATTGCGCAGAGGATATCAAAAAAAAGGAATTATGCAAGAAAATTATCTTTTTTGTCGCCCTTTAAAAAACTTGTACAGTTCCTTATATACATTCTGATTCTCATCCAGCGAGAGATATGAGCCTCCAAGACGGATGATATCGTGACGAAAATCGGCAAGGAGCCTGTTTCGTTCGTCGATATACTGCTGTCGTTTACGCATATCGCCCCCATCGATATACACATCGTCCGTCGTATGAACGAGAGAACCCATGAGGGTGTTTTCAAAGGTATCGAAAATATGAATGAAAACGAGATCGTTTTGATCGGCGAGCGTGCGGAATTCTTTCTGTGGTAATGCCTCGAGACTATCACTGAAGAGGAAGATAAGGTGATTGCGGATTTTTTTCTTGAAAAGTTCTGTGATAATCGGAGAGAGTGACGATTCTTTCGTGTCAAGCTTGGCACGAAATGTCTCAAATTCCTGACGAATCACTCCGAGATGCGCCATTCATTTTTTGATTTTGAGAGTATTGAGAATCTGATCAGCGAAGAACCAAGCTCCGATGGGGTCATCATTCCCGACCGACGAGAATGAGAGAATGGAAAATATCTCCGAGAGCGTATCGAACTTGGTCACACTCCCGCTCCCGAAACGCATACTCGCTCCCATATCGAGGAGGAAGAGAACCTTTCGTTCGCGATCTTCCTCGTAGGTCTTGATATACGTCTTGCCCATCCGGGCGGTCGTCTTCCAGTCGATATCACCGACACTATCCCCGAAGGTATACTCCCGAATCCCCGCGAACTCTATCCCCGATCCATGAAACGAGGTCTTATAGTTGCCAGCAAAAAGTGCAGAAACCTTCTTGAGTGTCACGAGATTGATGAGTTGGAATGGATGTTTCATAGGATGAAAGCATATACATTTGCTACAAAAAAGCAACCAGAATTTATTTCTTGGATTTCTCTTATATCCCCGATGATAATCTATGCCGTCTTATTTTCACACTCTATAAATGCTTTTTTTGTGCATTTTTTACAGATATCTTTATCGATCTTGTTATTATAAATATACTCAATGGCTCATTTTTTGGAAGAGAAAAAATATTCTTCTCCGATCGTTTTCATAAATCCCGCTTTTTTAAGAGTTCTCTGCACATCGAGTTTGAGATCGAGGAAATAGAGTCATCCGCCTATCTTTTGGAGCATATGAGCTACCTCTTCGAGCATCTCCATACCATTCATATCGATCATATTCATGCTTGATCCTATGATGATGATATGCTTGATCCCCTCTTTTTCGAGAATGTACATGATTCTTTCTTGAATATAATTCACGGATCCGAAATACACCGACATATCGATACGGATAATCTCAATTTGTGGACACTTTAAGAGAGGTATCTTCCCTGGATCAAGTTTACTGGTACAGAGGAGTGTCCTCTTGTTTTTATTTTCATCGAAACTACTATAGAGCGTCGCGATTTTTGGATGCGATGTTTTATTGAGAAAGAGGATAATAGAAAGTATAATCCCGAGATAGATAGCAAATTCGAGCTCGAGAAAGAGTGTGGAAAAAAAGGTGACAGCCAATATAGCCATTTCTGTCCTGCTCGTCTTGATAATCTTTTTGATATGGTCAAAATTGATGAGATTATACCCAACAAGGATGATTACTCCCGCCATAGCCGGTATCGGAAGATATCGGGTAATGGGTGCGACGAGGAGGACGATGAGAGCGAGAAATACCGCAGCAAAAATCGCAGACAATGGAGTCTGAGCTCCCGCTGAATAATTAACTCCAGAACGAGTAAACGACCCCGATCCAGCATAACTCGAGAAGAAACTCCCGACGATATTGGAGAGTCCTTGTCCGACGAATTCTTGATTGGCATTGATGCTCTGATGGGATTTGGAAGCAATGGATCGACTAATAGAGATAGCTTCTATGAGTCAGAGTATAGCGATGGCGAAAGCACTCGGAGCGAGTTGTTTGATAGTCCCGAGCGAGAGATCTGGAAATGAGAGCGGTGGGAGATGTCTCGGAATCTCTGGGACGAATTTCACACTATGTATATCTCCGTGGAGCAGAGCAGCAAAAATGGATCCCGAGATGAGTGCGATGAGGAGATTCGGGATTTTTGGATAGAATTTTTTAATAACAATCGCGATAGCAAAAGTAAGAAGTCCGATGGAGAGTGAATAGATATTAATTTGCATAAATTTTTCGATAATCTCAAGCCATGTTTCGAGAAATTCCGTTGATTGCAAAGAAATTCCCAAAAGACTTTTGAGTTGGCTCGTTACAATTAAGATAGCAGCTCCGGCGGTGAAGCCGATAACGACGGTGTGAGAAACAAAATCAACCACTTTCCCGAGTTTCACGAATCCGAAAACAAATTGATACACTCCCGCAAGAAAGGTGAGACTCAGTGTCAATCTTATAAAATCAACACTCCCCGGATCCGCATACGCACCGATCGTCGCGAAAATCACGAGAGAAATGGCCGTCGTCGGTCCTGATATGAGGTGCATTGATGAGCCAAAGAGTGCCGCGATAATGGGCGTCACTATAGCTGTATAGAGACCGTATTCTGGAGGGAGTCCGGCAATCGTCGCGAAGGCAATCCCCTGTGGGAGGACGATAATCGCTCCGGTTATCCCGGCTATCATATCGGCGATAAGGGTTTTCTTGGTGATATTCTTCCCCCAGACGAGGAAAGGAAATATTTTATTGAGTGTGAGTTTCATGGTGAAAAAATGGATGTAAAATTTTAAAAAGCGAGGCGATTTTATCCAAAAATAATAAAATGCAAGTTTTCTTCTTGCAAAGTCACAAAAAAAGATACAATCACGGAGTTTTATGTATTTCACATCCACTTATGCCCATCATCGAGCGATACAACTACCCCGCAGATCATCCCTATTATCGGACGAGTTCGAGTGTCTATAATGAGTACCTTCATGGACATTGTTCGATTCGGACCTTCCCTCTTGAGAGTGGAACACGATTCGGATGGATCAAAAATATCATCGGCAAACACATCCAACTCGCTAAATTCGAGCGCATCGATACCGAACCCACCAGAGAACTCCTCACGCCTCATGGATGGACCCGTGGGATGGTCATCTGGGTCCCGTTCCAGAGACGAAATATCCCACCAGGATGGCGCAAGCTTGCCGTGGCGACTCACTTCACACGCACCTGATTCGTGAGAATAGATGATGAAAAGTACTCCACGAAGTGGAACGAGCGAGCGCAGCGAGCTCGAAAGAAATTCCTCGCCCACAGCGATGTCCGTATCGAGTCTGTCGATCCAGATGCCTTTTTTAAGGCATTCTCTGCAGCGAAAGTCCGACACCTTTTCAAATCCGATTACGTCAAATATTATCAAAAACTCACAAATATTGACGCGAACTCCGTGCGAAGTTATCTCTGTTATCACCTCGATCAACCGATAGCCGGACTCGCCGTGCATGACTACAATGGGAACTCCAGCGTCCATCTCGTCGCTTTCACGAGCAACGAGGCACGTCCATACCAAGCCGGAACTGGACTCATCGACCGATGGTTCGCGGAGAGTGTCGAGAAAGGAATCAAATATATCAACTTCGATCATCTCCAAGATTCTGCCATGAGCAGAGACCAAAAAGGCTATACCGACTTCAAGATGAATTTCATCGAATCGGAGTGTTACTTTAAAGATTCGTATTTTCGGTTTATGTAAGTTCCTCCACCTCCACTGACACAATCACTACCTCCTCCACAGGTCGGTCATTGCGTCCGACCTGTGTATTGGCTATGGCATCAACCGTATCCATCCCCTCAACCACCTGTCCGAAGACGGAATGATGACGGTCAAGATGTTTGGTCGAAGGAGCATGAACGATGAAAAACTGGCTCCCATTGGTGTTGCGTCCGGCATTGGCCATGGAGAGGGCTCACTTGATGTGCGTGAGTTCGGGTACGAATTCGTCGTCAAATTTCGCTCCATAGATACTCTCACCACCCATCCCCGTACCAGTTGGATCACCTCACTGGATCATAAAATCACGGATGACTCGATGGAAAATCACTCCGTCGTAGTATCACTTACGAGCAAGTCCGATGAAATTGGCACAGGTTCTCGGCGTCTGCGTGACGAAGAGTTTGATTGTAATAGTTCCGAGATTCGTGGTAATAGTAGCAACGGTGTCGCCCTTTTTTGGTGCATCAAGTTGAGACATAATTTTTTGGGTAAAAAGAAATAAGTGCCCCTGGATAATAGCGATTTTTACGAGAAGTGCAATAAAAAATTTTAAGCGAAAAAATCTTTTGCAAAAATCCCACAAATCCATATAGTAGTCACGAAATTTTACTTTTTTTGATTCTTATTGTATGCCCGAAAATCTTACCAACGACGAAGCTGAAAATACCGAGGAAGTTGTCACTGATACGATCACAGAAGACACGGAAACAACCGATGAACTTCCCCCTCCGTTTGCCGATACCGCACTCGTATTTACAGGAGATGCTGATCGATCCATAGTCGAAGAGATGGAGACGTGTTATCTCGATTATGCGATGTCCGTCATATGTAGTCGTGCTCTCCCAGATATTCGCGACGGGATGAAACCCGTTCACCGACGTATCCTCTATGCGATGTATGATGGCGGAGTTCGTGCAACTGGTAAACATCGTAAGTCCGCTCGTGTGGTCTGAGATGTTCTCGGTAAATACCACCCACATGGGGATAGCTCCGTGTATGACGCAATGGTTCGTATGGCACAGGATTTCTCTATGCGATACACCCTCGTCGATGGACAGGGGAACTTCGGTTCCATGGATGGAGATAATGCTGCTGCGATGCGTTATACTGAGGTCAAGATGGCTCGTCTCGGAGAGCTCATGCTCGCCGATATTGACAAAGATACGGTTGATTGGAGAGATAATTATGATGCTTCCACCCAAGAACCAACCGTCCTCCCGACTCGTATCCCGAATCTCCTCCTCAATGGAACTTCTGGGATTGCTGTCGGTATGGCGACCAATATCCCACCGCATAATCTCGGTGAGATTATTGATGCGCTCACTTTCATCCTCTATCACCCCGCTCCAGACGAAATCACCATCGAGAATCTCCTTGATTTCATCAAGGGTCCGGACTTCCCAACGGGGGGTATTATCTATAATCGCAAGGACATCCTCAATGCGTATGCAACCGGTCGAGGGAGTGTCGTCATGCGTGGACGAGTGAGTATCGACGAGCTCAAATCTGGGAAACGGGCGATTATTATCACGGAAGTTCCATATCAGCTCAACAAAAAAACATTTATCGAAAAAATCGCGGAGCTCGTGCAAGACAAAATTATTATCGGAATATCGGATCTCCGTGACGAATCTAAATGACTCGGGGATGTGCGAATAGTGATCGAGCTCAAAAAAGACGCATTCCCAAAGAAAATCCTCAATCAGCTCTACAAACTCACACAACTCCAGACGTCATTTTCATTTAATATGATCGCGCTCCATGACCGTGGGAGACAGCCGAAACTATTCAATCTCCTCGAGATGCTCGAAGAATTCGTCGTCCACCGCCGTGAAGTTATCGAACGCCGAACTCGCTACGAGCTCATGATCGCTGAGGCTCGCGCCCACATCCTCGAAGGTCTCAAAATCGCCCTCGACAATATCGATGCGGTGATCAAGACGATCAAAGAATCTGGGAGTAAAGAAGAAGCGCATGATAATCTCATGGCCAAGTTCGGACTCTCTGACAAGCAATCACAAGCCATCCTCGAGATGCAACTCCAACGTCTCTCCGGTCTCGAACGCAAAAAGATCGAGGACGAACTCGCCGAGAAGCTCCTCCTCATCGCTGATCTCCAAGATATCCTCGCTCGTCCAGAGCGGGTGAACACCATTATGGGAGATGAATTCGCTGAAATCAAGAACAAGTACGGGGATCCTCGTCGAACCGAGGTCAATATCGGAGCGATCGGAGAATGGAATCCAAAAGATACTATCCCCAATGAAGAAGTCGTCATCACCCTCTCCAAGAATTCGTACATCAAACGCATCAAATCATCCGCTTTCCGCACACAACGTCGTGGAGGGAAGGGGGTCAATGTCGCGGTCAAAGACGAAGACGAAGTACAGATCATCCTCTCGACCAGCAATCATAGCGATCTCCTCTTCTTCACCAATACGGGTCGAGTATTTTCACTCCCAGCCTACGAGATACCGGAGACACAGCGCACTGCCAAGGGTCAACCGATCATCAATCTCCTCTCTCTCCAAAAAGAAGAAGAGATCACCGCCATCCTCGATCTCGCTGCTGTCCAAGGGAAACATTTCGCCCTCATCTCCAAGAAAGCCGTCATCAAACGGGTCGATATGGAGGATGTGAAAAATATCCGAACGTCCGGGCTCATCGTCATGAAGCCAAAACCAGGAGACGAGCTCGGATGGGTACGTGTCACTAATGGAGATGATAATATCCTCATGGTGTCCAAGCACGGGAAAGCGATCCAATTCAAAGAAGAAGATATCCGAGTCATGGGACGAGGCGCGGCCGGCGGCCGGGGGGAGCGGGCC
>CAZCYU010000032.1:0-1915 GCA_964503165.1 uncultured Candidatus Peribacteria bacterium
AAGGGGCTCGGTATCCAGTTCCTCAAACACATCGAGCGAACAACTGTTCTCCTCCACCTCCCCGATATGACTCAGGATGAAGATACGATTCTTGAGAATTACAAAGACATCCGTCACGAACTCGAGAATTTTTCCAAATCTCTTGGAGACAAAGAAGAAGTGATCGTCTTTACAAAAGTGGATGTTGTTGAAAGAGACGAGATAAAAGATAAAACGAAGAATCTTATTAAAAAATTTAAAGGCAAGAAATGTTTCGTCATATCCGCAGCCGGATATCAGGGGATAGATGAACTCAAGGATTTCCTTATCGAAGAAGTATCATTGAAATCTCATATGTTGGACAACCACACATCTCCGGATGAAGAGGAAGAAAAAGGAATGAAATTGTATGATTTCAAGGATATCGGGAAAAGCGATGCTTTCAGAATCATACGACAGAGCGAGACAGAGTTCGTTATCGAAGGAGAGCGTATCGAGCAGATCGTCCGTATGACCAATATGCAGAATTTCGAAGCGGTGGCTCGGGTGTACGATATCATGGCCAAACTCCATATCCTCACGAAAGTTCATGCGATGCTCCAGAAGAGTATCGGTAATTATTTTTTCGAAGGATCAGAGGATGTGAATCTCGGGAAGATTATCATCGCCGGTCGGGTTTTCCCTATCGAGAAGACAATTTTTCAGAAAAAACAATAAAATTATGTATTTCCTTTTGCTTTTTTGAGAAAATACTGTACATTGGGGCGTATAATAATTTACATTCATTATTTTCTCATATTGCCATGCAAGAAAACGAAATAATCGCGGATGAAGCGCACATTGTCACAGATGAAGTACCGGCGGATTCACGATACCAAGAGGTCGTCGCATTTATCCGTGACGTTATCATCATAGTCATCAGTGTCCTCCTCGTGAGGACCTATCTCGTGGCTCCGTTTCAGATCAGTGGTGATTCTATGGAGGCGAGCTATCACGATAAAGAATTTATTCTTGTGAATAAATTTTCGTATGCCGATTTCGGCGCGTTTCGTGTGAGTGATCCCGTACGAGGTGATGTTGTCATCCTTCGTCCGCATGCAGCCAATGGTAAAGAATACTACATCAAGCGTGTAGTCGGTATGCCGGGTGATACGATCAAATTTGATGCTGGAGAAGTATTCATCAAAACTCCAGACAAAGCCGAATTTGTGAAAATAAATGAAGGATACCTTGCTCCTCATAGTAAAAGTAAAACCTTCCTCCCGATAGGGGTTGGAGAGAGTGAGTTTACGATTCCTGCCGGAGAGTATTTCACGATGGGGGATAATCGGAATAATTCTTCCGATTCTCGTTCCTGTTTCATGTCCTGTACTGTTCCGGGTTCCTCTCATTTTATTTCCCGATCAAATATCATCGGTAAACTTTTCATCGATTTTGGGTATGTAAATATCTTCGGCATGGATGGGATTATCCGAACGGGAGAACTCAAATGGACCCATTTGCCACGATTCCTCTCAACCCCAAAAGATTGGGTATATACAGAATTATAATCTCAAATGTCTCCAAAAAAACACCCACATTTTCATATCAAAGAACTCCTCGGTATCATCAAGCATATCATCGATGATGCTGATTTTAAGGAGCTCAAAAAACACCGGCAACATATGTTTTTTAATCGGTATGAACATCTCATCAATGTTTCTTTTTTCGCGTACCAATTGGCTCGATTGTTTCGTGCCGATATCGAGGTATGTACGCTCGCATGACTCCTCCATGATTATCACTTCACCAAGATTCGGCTCCATACCCATGCTCCCATAGCCGCCGAGAATGCACAAAGATTCTGAGTAGACAGCGAAGTTATACAGATTATCCAGTCTCATATGTACCCGTTTGGTCGGACCAAAATCAAGCGTCCGACAGGCAAGAACTTCTG
>CAZCYU010000033.1:0-5541 GCA_964503165.1 uncultured Candidatus Peribacteria bacterium
AAGAGTAATATCAAGGTCACGGATTATCTCCGAGCAAACCGCAAGGCACTCGAAAGTATCGATCAGGAACTCGGAAAATCTCTCACCTATTATGCCGGCATAGAATCTCTCGGCAACAGTGCTCTCGATGACAAATTCCAGAAAAATGTCGCGTCATTGCTCGGTGTCAAACAGGTTCTTTCTTTTTCACTTGCCCACTTCGACGATGTCTTGAAAATACTCGGGGATGACAAACCAGAACGCTACATGATCCTCAATCAGAATCGCGATGAGCTCCGTGCCAATGGAGGATTCCCGGGGAGTATCCTCTCATTTGAGCTCTACAAAGGGCGTCTGGAGAAATTCGAGAAACACGACGTCTATGACTATGACTGGAAACTCTATCCGTATAAAGAAAAACCACCCGCTGGACTCGAATGATATAGTGACAACTATGGGATCCGCGATGCCAACTACTATCCGGATTTCCGCGACTCGATGAAGAAAATCGGATTTTTCGTAGAAAAAGCCGGGTTCTCCAGTGTGGATACGATGATCGCCATCAATCAGGGGATTATCATCGATCTGCTTGCCAAATACGGACCTGTCAAGATGCCCGAATACAATCTCACCATTACAGCAGACAATTTCTCCCTCGTTATGTCGACGCTCGTCGAGGCTCGCATATTCCCATACAAGAAACTCGATACGGCTCATACGTACCAATCTCCCAAAGAATTCCTCTTCCGATTCATGGACGATTTTTCATGACAGCTTCTCGAAAAACGAGATTTCTTCGGGTACCTCACGATCTTGAGTGAACATTTCCGCAATCACGAAATCCTCATCGCTTCCAACAACCCCAGAACCGAAGCTTTTATCGACCAATTTAAGACAGGCGAGTCCTGGCAAGCGGATGAAGGAAACTGGATCTATCCAATCTTTACCTCGCTCAGTGCCAATAAATCGGATCGCTATATGCAGCGTACACTCAACGTAAAGACAGAATCTATATCCGGCTGTACCGTCCACAATACTGTCAAACTCACCTCCGACCACGCGATCACGATCGACGAGACGATCAAGACTCGCAAGCTCCTTTATGATTTCAGTATCACGGATATCAAAGAACAGGAACGCCTCCTCTTCATCGAAGGGAACGGTCCCAACAAGCAATACATCCGTTTCCTCGTACCCCGAGATTCTGTGCTTGATGCCGGAACTTCCCTCAAAACCGAAACAGGAACCGACAATTATACTATTTTCTCCACCCGTCAAGATACCGATCCGATGAAACAATCCGTGCTCAATTTCGGTTACACCTCCAAGATTCCAAATTGTACGACTCCTTTAAATTCATATAAACAACCTGGTTTGGTGAATATGGAGGTTGTGAAGGAATAATCCTAACCCTTAAAAACACCTATGGAAAACCCTATCTCACATCTCATCGTTTCATTCGAAGAAATCAAACAAACCGCGGAAGATATAGAATTCTGGAGTGCTAGAGATTTGCAAAATCTTTTATGATATACTAAATGGGAAAATTTTGAGTGAGCTATTAAAAAAGCAAAGATTTCTTGTTGAGAGGCTTGAAATAGGATATTAGATCACTTTCCTGACGTCAGGAAACCAATAATTTCGTGAAAATGAGGAACTCAGTATGTAGTAGATTATCATCTCTCTAGATATGCCTGCTACCTCATCGCCCAAAATGGAGATCCACGAAAACAAGAGATCGCTTTTGCTCAAGCATACTTTGCTGTACAGACTCGTAAACAGGAGATTATCGAGCAAAAACTCGTAGATATGGAGCGACTCCGAGCCCGAAAGAAACTTACCATCACAGAAAAGGAGTTCCAAGAACTCGCTTTTGAAAGAGGGGTGGATGGGGGTGGAATAGCCAGGATCCGAAGTAAATGAGACACTGTTTTATTTGGAGGAAAAACTACTCAAGATATGAAGGACCGACTCGGGGCAAAATCAGGTCCCCTGGCAGATTTTTTACCAGCCATTACACTCAAAGCAAAAGATCTTGCCACCGAAGCCACCAATCATAATATGAAGCATCAGGGACTTTACGGCGAGAATCAAATCACGAAAGAACACATAAAAAATAATGCCTGAGTACGAAAATTCTTGGAGGAAACCAATATAAAACCGGAGGAACTTCCCGTAGAAGAAGACCTCAAAAAAATAGAGAGAAAAATACAAGCAGATATAAAAAAGATACACAAAAAGTAAATAATTATTTTAACCCTTCATCCTTAATTATGCCTATGTTCTCCCCTCTTCTCATTAATACGCCTTTCTCATTTATCCCCAGTCGTGAACTCATTGAGACGATTTTCACTGCCGTCTCTGAGTGAATCGATGTCCCCCAATCTGGTACCATCAATATCGCTTTCCTCGAGGATGAGGCAATCCGAGAACTCAATCTCACCTACCGTGGCATCGATCACACGACGGACGTGCTCTCATTCCACTATTTCGACGATTTCAGTAATCTCTCTGGAACAGAAGTGGTCGGGGAGATCATCCTCTCCGAATCCCAGATCATCGAACAGGCTCGAGAATATAGTAATACCCTCGAAGCCGAATTCGCCAAACTCCTCATCCATTCTGCCCTCCATATCCTCGGATATGACCACGAAGAGGACGAAGAATACCAGGCGATGCACGAGCAAGAACAAAAAATCGAAAAAATACTTTTGGAAAAAATCGGAATGACTATATATTAAGAAATAAATATATTCTATATAGTATTGCTTATTTTTCTTCTATGCAAGCCAAAAAACCTAAAATTATCATCAAAACTCCGGAACAGATCGCGGGGATCAGGAAGGCGTCACAACTCGCAGCAGCGACGCTCGATATGATCACGCCGTACGTCAAGCCGGGCATCTCAGCCGAGGAGCTCGATCAACTCTGCAATGCCTATATCCTCGCACATGGCGGGAAGTCTGCCTGTATCGGATACCATAATTATCCGCGATACACCTGCATCTCCCTCAATGACACCATCTGTCATGGGATACCAGAAAAAAGTATAATCCTCAAGGAGGGGGATATCGTCAATGTCGATGTCACTGCCATAGTCGACGGATTTTTCGGCGATACATCCCGGATGTTCGCTGTCGGCAAGGTCTCCAAAGAACGATCAAATCTCATCGAGATGGCTCGAGTCTGTCTCGAGATTGGAATGCAACAGGTCTATCCCGGGAATCGGTTCGGCAATATCGGATATGAGATCGCCCGCCATGCCGAACGGCACGGTTATAGTGTGGTCCGAGAATACACCGGACATGGTGTCGGGATTGCCTTCCACGAGGAACCCTATGTCTACCACAAGGCGCTCAAGAACTCCGGAGACCTCATCGAAGCGGGGATGATTTTCACTATCGAACCCATGATCAATCGTGGTGCTCATCATACCAAACTCCTCAGTGACAAATGGACCGTCAAAACCAAGGATGGAAGCGACTCCGCCCAATTTGAACATACCATCCTCGTCACCACTTGAGGATATGAGATTTTAACGATTGCATAATATGAACTACCCTTCTGTTTTCTCACTCATACGACGCCATTCGCTCCCCTCTCTCTGAGGGGATTATTCTCGTGATATCCGAGGTATTGTTGAGAGTCTCCATAAGAGACTCATTGTGGTATTTTGATCAACCAACACACTCATCTATTTCAAGGATGGGGAACCGTTATTTCAAACAGAATGTGTCACCAGTAAGGAATGATTCTGAAATGAGTCTGATTCACACTGCACCCCGACCGGACTCCACCTGATAGACGGTTCTATTTGAACTGGATGTGACAAATACCAGAAATTCAAAGCACGCATCCCCACAACCATAGAAACCCCACCAAAACCAGGGAAATTCAAATTTGGAACTTACGGACGGATACTTACACTCGATGGCGTAGAAACACAAAATCAAAGTACCAAAGATCGCCTCATATACATACATGGCAATATCCATAACTGGTACTGGACTGATCCTGAGAAAAATCTCCGCCGATCCTGGGGCTGTATCGGCCTCAAACTCGACGAGATGGTCGAGCTCTTTGATCTCGTCAACGCCGTAAAAGAACAGGTGTTTGTGTATATTATCGGGGACAAATAAAGTAGTGTAAGGAATATATGGGTTGTTTTTTGCAAAAAGAGATGAAGTATGATAGGATGGAAGAAGTATATTCTATTATTTTCATATGGCAGAAAATCTACAAGATTCATATATAACAGAGGTTGCTAATTCTGATAGTAATCAGAAAATCAACTCAAGCGAACAAATTGCGCTTGATTTTTTGTCAGCACAAAAAGAAAGGCTTCCTGTTGATCAATTTAAAAAATTGTTATTTGAAACAATAGCCATACTTAAACGTAAGGAAATTAAAGAATGAGATATACAAAGTGAATGTAAAAAGGCACTCGAAAAACTCAAGTCAGATTTTGAAATACAGGAAAAGACAAAAAAACAAATCAAAGATACTGAACAATTCCTTGTACAGAAACTTCATATTGATGAAAAAGAAGAAATCACAGTAGAAAAAATAATACAAAAAATACAAGCTTTAGATATCGAAAAAATACAGGAAATATCTAATTTTTTGCTCAATACATTTGAGCAAAAAAATAGCTGTCCACCATTATTTGGCGATATAAATTTAGGTCCTACGCCTATGCATATTATCTTGAATCGGATATATATAGAAAAACAAAAAGAAGTCCTCAATACCAAAATGATTACCTTTATAGAATCAAAATGAAAAACAAAAGAGGAGGCGAAAAAAATGGTGGATGAAATGAATGCAGATCCGACTCAGGATCTCGATTTCAATCCATGTAACACCTCAATGTTACAGCGTATCCTCAAAATTCTCAATGATCATGGCATAAAAGATATAAAACATTCAGATAAGGACAGTTTGGTTGATATTATCAAAACAAAGGTGGACATAGAAGAAAAGAAAAATGAATGAAAGCTCCAATTATTGGGTATAAATCCAGAAGGCATTCAAACGGAAGAAGATGCTCTCAAATTGGCAGCAACAAATAATCTCGATCCAGAAGAAACACAAGAACTTTTACGGAATATACAAATCAAGAAAAAGAAGAATAATGCTGAGATTTTATGAAATGCTGACAAAAAAGAGTTCAATTATTTGATTACGACACTCCAAAATGGTGGTGATCCAAAGGCTGCTATGCAGGGCGTGAAGAGTATGCAAGAAGAGCGACTCAATCAAGAAAAACAAAGTTCGGATAAATCAACAACATCTACTCATCGTCGATCGATAGATTCTCTTAAAATAGGTGAGGAAACCTCCTATCGTCTCTCAAGAAGTGATGATCCTGAGAAACAGGATAGGGTGTATGTCAAGAAAGTAGGAGATAACAACTATGAATTCCAAGTAGCTAATCATAATTCGGTTACCCTCACGGAAAATGAGGCACAATGATACCTCAAGAGTTTCCGCTTCCTCGAAAATTCCGGTCTCGGATACCTCGTGCGGGCTATTAAACCAGAGAGGCTCTCGAGCATTATC
>CAZCYU010000034.1:0-14863 GCA_964503165.1 uncultured Candidatus Peribacteria bacterium
CCTTGAGTTTCCCGGTTTTGGTCGGAGAAATTCGATATCCGTTATAATTATACTGTCGGAGAAGTCCCTTGAAAAAGACCATATCCCCCGCCTTGTAGAGCGGACGATCGGAGTACATGTAGAGATAATCCTTGGTCGAGCTCTCCTGTCCGGAGATATATTTGAAATCGTAGTTTGACACCAAGTCCGCTGATGTATTGAGGACTCCGAAAAATCGGTCATTATGAGCGACGAGGAGAGCAAGTTTATTTTCTTTGTCCTGGAGTTCATAGTATTTTTTGACGGCATTCCAGGTGATTTTCGGAGTGAATAGCTCGAGTTCTGGAGTTCCGTTTTTGTTGGCATATGCCTCAAAGATGAGATCATTCGGGAGGGTTTTTCCGTCGAAGCTCGGTGCGAAAAGGATCTTGGTATTGGTGGCATTTTCGAGGGTGAGGGCGAGATTGGATCGGATGAACATATGAGCAAACTCTCTTTGGTCATCTCGATATCCGTCAGACCCTTGATTGAATTTACCAGTGGAACCACGAACGAAAATGAATGGACTCTGTGTGTTCCCGCCGAGCATATCTTGTATCACATCGATCTTATTGGGTGTGAGATTCCAGTAACGATTCTTGAGAATGACTGTTTTGGCGACATTCCTCGTACAAGCTGGTGTGTAATTTTTATCGGAACCGACACGGAGATAGTGCATATATCCCGTCACATCCATCTCGCAGACCTCGATATTTGCCTGGTCCGTATTGATTGACATAAGATTGAGAACGAGCGGGAGAGTATCGGGGATGACCTGCGTATCTCGAGTGAGTGAAGAATAGAGGTAGGTATCTTTTGGGTCGATTTTACCCGTTTTTATGGCAAAAGACGTATCTTTATCGAGCGTGTCGCCGTAGATATTTTCTATATTCTTCGGGAGGACGATCGTATAATCCTTGAGTGGTTCGAGTCGAGTCCCGAGGATATAGGCAGACTGTCACTTTTTCTGTTCGCAACGATACGTTTTCGTATTCGTTGTGTAATCGGTTTTCTCATCGAGGGTGAGGTCGTGAATCGTGGAAGCCGGAACGGTTTTGATCTTGTCATAGTCGAGAGCATACATCTCGTTTGAGCTATTCATTTTCGTATTCACATAGATACATGTTTCGGTATTATTCATGAATTTCTGTCCGAGGATTTGGAACTTCGGTGCGGTCGTGTAGACCTTGACGATATCGGCCGGGATTGCCGGATTTGCCTTTTTATTGATGATGAGATTATATTCAGTCGCATAATCGAGAACACCCTTCGGTTGCACGTCGATCATATGTTTGTTATCTTCTTCTCAGATATTATTTCCCTTGTCATCCCACTTGGTTTGCTTGACATAGGCGAGATCGAAATCTACAACTTTGCCTGCCTTGGTGCGGAGTGTGAATAGATTCTTGTCGAGAGAGAGCTCCTCGGCGAATGTTTCTCGGAAATAAACACCTCTCGTTGGAATATATTTGTATTGAAGAGGATCGTCGTAGGTTCGGGTGTCTGAGAGGGCTCCGGAGGCATCATAAATCTTTCGAACAACCTCTGAATACGTGAGGAAATCTTGACTCGGTGCGGTTACCATAAAGTCAGCTGCAAGCGGTTCGGTTCCGTATTTTGGTTTGAGTCCTTTCTTAATTGTGAGACTATACCTCGTCGCGTAGAGGAAAGTTGGAGATTTTGCCGTGATAACAAATCGGGTCTCACTTTCAGTTTTATTACCATCTACCTCAGGATGAATATCGGCCTCTATTTTTTTCCCAGCACTCATGAGTTCGAAATTTTTGGTGAGTTCTTCGGCGGTTACTGGGGCAGTGGTGGTGAGAAGAATGCCTGTTTTTGGATCGAAAGGATCACTCGAAATTTTCACTTCGAGAGTTGGTGTGATGATGGTTTCTTCGAGTGTGCTCGCGAGTGTATAGAGGAGTCCGGGTATATTCGCAACCGTGAGATGGTATTTCGTCGCTCCTTCGAGGGGCTTGCTTGGGACGAATTCGAGGATATTGCCCGCGGTCCACGAGCATTTTCCGTCGATTTTTGGTGTGATGCTGAGTGGACATGGGAGTGTGTCGCGCTCGTCGAGATTGGTCATCGGGACGACGGGGATGTTGAAAAGGACGATGATATTTTGTCCGAGGTTGTCGAGTTTACCAGCCGGGAGGACCTTGGTCGCCTGTGCTCCTGCGATCGCTTCGATCGTGAAAATCTGATCTTCTCAGAGTGGATTGCCATACTTCGAGCGGATATCCGCACCGATCGTGAATGTGTAGGTTTCGCCGATTGTGAGTTTTTTGCTCAATACATAGGAGACTGTATTTCCGTTTTTTACCTCCGGTTTTCCCTCAACAAAGGGCGCGAGCGTGACGTTTTTAGTGTTCAGAGAGGCTGGATCAATCTCAGTCGAGAAGGTGATGTCGATACTCTTGGTATCGTACGGGATCTTGCGATACTCAAACGAAAAGTTCGCTCCCGAGACCGTCGGTATGGCGAAACGCTCTGTAAATTTCTGATATCCGAGATACCCTCAGACGGCAACAATCGCGACTCAAAGTGCGATGGTCACGGAGAGTATTCGTTTATCTTCACGTACTTTTTCCCAGAGGGAAATAATGAAATCAGGAATTCTTACCCCAAGGGCACTTATTTTACTGCGCATAAGGTGGAAAAGTTAAAAAATACTCTATAATTTGAATTATAGAGTATTTTTGGGATTTGCAAGGGAAAAAAATTAGGGATATCATTGCAATCAAAACAAATTTCCTTATACTCACAACCATGTTCAAAAAAATCATCAGCTACCTGTATCCTTTTATAACCCGCCAGACATCCCTCTATAATGGGACGTTGCGGGTTGTGTTGATGAATGGGAAGAAGATGCTGAATACGGATCATGCCAATTATTCGTTTGGTTCGTTGCATCGGATTATGCGATTTGCTTTGAAAAAAATAACCCTAAAAACAGATGAAAGCATCCTCCTGCTTGGGCTCGGTGGAGGTTCGGTGATTGATATCGTGAGGAATGATTTCCGCATCACGAATCGGCTCGTGGCAGTGGATATCGATCCGGTTATTATAGAAATAGCACAAAAGGAATTTAAGCTTGACTCCTATATTAACACTGAGATTATCTGTGCCGATGCCTATCGGTATGTTGCAGAGGAACAAAAGAAATATGGACTTATTATCATTGACCTCTTCATCGATAATAAGGTACCGGAGAAATTTTATGATGATGTTTTCTGGGGGAATATTTCTCGCATCCTATCTCCGAGTGGTCAGATTATCTTCAATACGATGATCACCACCACTCCAAAAGAGCTCTTTGATACGCTCGTGGACAAGATTGAAAAAGGAGGATTCGCAGTGTCTGTGTACGATAAAGTCGACAAGACCAATGTGATGATAGTGGCGAAACGAAAGTCGGATTTATAATTGCTGTTTTTACTTCCTGAGTAGATCGAGTACACTCACTTTACCATCCTTTTTGAAGAACACGAGCGAATCCGCGAAACCGACTATCGGCGCTTCGACGACATTGAAGATCTCTCGGGACCCCTTGTAATAAATATATACACTATTTTTCGTAATAAAAACATAGACACCATTAAGCTTTTCTATACGGATATTTTCAAGATTTATAGTTCCGAATTCTCCAAAAAATCGTTTTTCACCATCGAAGACAACAAACATATTTTTTCCTCCTTTTACACCGACGACGATGGATTCCGATCCAAATTCTCGTGCACGAATGATAGTATCAAAACTGGTGTTCAGTGGAATTATCGAGCCAGAGAGAGTAGAAGGGGGATCAATGGGTGTGAGGTAATTATTTTCGAGAATGTAGGGGATTTTCTTGACATGGATGAGGGATTCTGGATGACGAAGTGTCCCGCTCTGGTATTCGTAATACTGCCAATTTTCATTGTCGGGATCCTGATTGTAGATACGTTTATTTGAGAGGATGATATCCGCATTGGCAGAGAGGATATGTTCATCGGTATCGAGTTTTTTCTGCGGGAAAAATGTTCGTGTATCCGGACAAAAGAGCTGCTCGCCGTACCATTTCCAGTCAGAACAAATCGGAAGTTTCTCTCATTTTGAAACCGCGAGCGGTTGGAATTTTTTGAGAGGGATACTATATTCGAAAATATCTTTCCCATCCGTGAAATATGCGCCTCAAACGAAGGTGTACTGCGTATCAATAATGTCCGTTATCCCATATTCTTTGCTCAGAACCCAGAAATTATGAGTTCCGGAAATCTGTGCGAGAAACCCCTCGTCTATTGGGGTAATCATATCAAAATCAAGTCCCGTAGGCACATATGCGGGGAGGCGGAGGAGATTGACTGTGTCAGTATAAAAAGGATTTTTTTGGGTGATATCGACCGTGAAATGCGGGGAGAGATATCCCGTTTTTTCGATAGTGATATCGTAGTGCCCAAGATCGAAAATAGTTTTGGAGTTGTTATTGTAGTTCTCATTATTGATAGTGATACTATCCGGAGACGGGAAAACATGGATATCGACGATCCCAAACGGCTTCAGAAAGGTTTTCTTTGATTCATCATCGAGATGAAAAAGTTGATTGTAGTTGATATAGTATCCCTGGAAAAAGAGAAAAAGAAACCCCGCAAACGTAAAAACTATCGCCCAAAAAACTCGGTTTTTATTTTTCCTGGTTCGGAGATCTGCCCTATATGATGGGATCATACAATTTATAATTAAGTATTACAGAACATGTGTTTCTAAATATATCTTTTCTCACTTCCTGCGGAACTCGCTTAAGTGATAGCTCAAACAGTCCTCGGTGCGTTCGAAAAATATATTCAGAAACGAGATTATTTTCGTTTCATTTTCTCTGTTGCCTCGAAGACATCAATGCGTTTGCCGAAAAAAAGACGGAGCTGACTTTCGATCGCAGGGAAAGAAAAGAGTGTTATCGTCAGTACGGGTATGAGTGCCCACTGGAAGACATTGAAGATATAATCTCGCTTACGGAAGTGGGTATATTTTTTCATAATGAGTACGGAGATAATACTTGGGAAGATGATTGTGATAAATATCCAGGTGAAAAGAATGGAGGTTATAAAAGGGATGGTGAGAGTAATGATAGAATCATGGAGAGAGGAAAGAATCCCGGGGACATACCCGATGAAAAAGAGCGTGAGCGAACCTCCTGCCCAGAAGAGGTGATTGAACATGAGATATCCCGTTTTTCGGAATTTTTCTCCAAACTTGATTTTTTTGTTTCTGGCAAATTCTGGGATGACGTACTCGATATCGGTACATCCCCATGACCATCTACGGAGTTGCTTGTATTGAGAACGAACCGTCTTCCACATATTGACCTCTTCGACTACGTCCATTTTGCAGACCGCCGGGACATTGACGATACGAAATACTCCATCGAATGCGAAATAACTCCGCCAATACTGGAAGCCATCCTCGACGATACTCGTGAGTGACCAATAATTTGATTTTTTGAGACAGTAGAGGCTCATCCCATAGACGGCGAAGTTCCGATAAAATTCTGGATTCTGCGACTCGGAGAGCTGCCAGAAGGTCGTCCCCATGGCGATCAATCGTGCGAAAAATGTCCCCTTATGCCAATTATTGGCATAGACGGGAGTGAACTGATATATGGCGTTATGTGGGAATTCTGTACTCAGAAAGTAATAACTGACAATCAGGAAGAAATTTTTCTCGATCTTCGTGTCACAATCTATCGTTGTTACAAATGTGGTTTTCTCATCGAATTTCCTCTTTTTTGTGAATTCCTTGATAGCGTAGGTGATATTTGATCACTTTACTTTTCCCTCTCATGGGATATCACTCGGATGGGGGATACTGAAAATCTCAACCCCCTTGTCCGCGAATTGTTTCAGTATTTTTTCCGCAATACTGACCGCCTTTTTTCCTCGTTCCTCGGGAGCGAGGAGTATGATGATATTTTCTTTATAAGGGTAGTCATTGCGAATAATAGCATTGACGTTATCTTCTATGACATCATACGGCTCATTGTAGAAGGGGATAATGATAATGTGATGGAGATTTTTTGCCCCATTTTGAATAACGCTCGTTTTCAGAAAGTCCTTTTTATTGGTTTTAAGAAGGGTGATATATGACGTGAGGACGTAGTAATAGGATTCAAATACTTTCACGGTCCAGTAGGCGATATAGAATGCGATGAAAAATATCCCGAGTTGGTAGTTGATCTTGAGAAGGGTAATCGGTATCAAGAAAATAGTCACCAAAAAAATAATCGGGAGCTTGGAAAGGAATCGTGAGGAGAGGAGGAACTTTTTTAATTTCATTGTGATTTCATTATATCCGGTAAATATGAGTGGTCGGGATTATAGGGAGAAATGATAAAAGAGCAAATTTTTAGAAAACTCTTGCATCTTTTCTAAAAAATATATAATGTCCCGGTTATATAATTTCTGTACTATGATCTACGACACACGACATACTTTTTGCCTATAAACCAACAAAGCCTTTTAGCCCCCTAAGAGGCTTTTTCTATTGTTTTAACCATTTGTTTTTATGAAAATATTGTTCGTCACCGGTGGAGTCCTCTCGGGTATCGGGAAAGGGATCGCCGCAGCCTCTATCGGGACTCTGATGGAAGCCTCTGGGTACCGCGTTTCGATGCAGAAATTCGACGGGTATCTCAATGTTGATCCTGGGACGATGTCTCCGTTTGAACACGGAGAGGTGTTTGTGACCGATGACGGAGCGGAGACAGACCTCGATCTCGGACACTACGAGCGATTCATCGACGAATCACTCAATCAACATTCATCATACAGTGCCGGTAAGCTCTACCGAGAGATGCTCGATCGAGAACGAGATGGGGCGTATCTCGGTAAGACCGTGCAGATTATCCCGCACCTCACTGATCTCGTCAAAGAAAAAATCCGCAAAGCAGCGGAGACGTCCGGATGTGATATCATGATTGTAGAAATCGGTGGAACCGTCGGAGATATGGAAAATGAATTTTATCTCGAGGCAGCACGTCAGATGCGTTTTGAGATGGGAGCCTCAAATGTCCAGTTTTTTCATGTCACCCTTCTTCCCTATATCGCCGCCTCCAAAGAACTTAAAACCAAACCAACTCAAGCATCGATCCGGGATCTCCGATCTCGCGGTATCCAGGCTGATTTCATCGCTCTCAGGGCGGATATGGAGATCTCCGATGAGATTCGCAAGAAGGTTTCGCTCTTCTGTGATGTCCCGGTTGATTGTATCATCCCAGCACCAACGGTGAGTTCTATCTATCAGGTACCTCTCAATTTCGCGCAAACATCCCTCCCGGCCGAGCTCCAGAAACGCTTCTGACTTGAGGTGAGGACTCCGGATCTCTCCCATTGGGATGCATTCCTCCATAATCTCGAGCATGCAACGCAAGAGGTTCATATCGCCATGGTTGGGAAATACAATAATCTCGAAGATGCGTATCTCTCGGTGAGTGAGGCGGTTAAATCCGCCGCATATTCTCATGATATGAAACCGGTTATCCACTGGATAGACGCCGAGAAAATTGAGAAAAAATGAGCCGAAGCGGTATTGAAAGATATCGATGCGATCCTCGTCCCAGGAGGATTCGGGACCCGAGGAACCGAGGGGAAAATCCTCGCGGCCGAATATGCGCGCAAAAATAAGATTCCCTATCTCGGACTCTGTCTCGGATCACAGATCATGGCGATCGAATTTGCTCGCAATATCTGTGGGCTTGCTTGTGCCAACTCCGAAGAATTCGACAACAAAACCGAACATCAGGTAGTCCACTTCATGAAAGATCAGAAAACGATCCGAGCCAAGGGTGGGACGATGCGTCTCGGAGCCTATCCGTGTACCATCAAAAAAGGAACACTCGCCGAGCAAGCATACGGTACTACCGAGATATCCGAACGACATCGACACCGATATGAGTTCAATAATGCCTATCGTGAAGCCCTTCAGGACAATGGTTTCGTCATCTCCGGGACATCTCCCGACGGAGAGCTCGTCGAGATCGTCGAACTCGCGGATCATCCGTGTATGATCGCCGCTCAGTTTCATCCCGAGTTCAAATCCCGCCCGAACCGTCCGCATCCATTGTTTGATATCTGGATGAAAAAGACCAAAGAACGAATGGGATCTAAAAATTAAAAATTTTTCCGTATTTTCGCAATATAGAATCCTTCCATCTCGGCAGATGGGAGGATTCTTATTGTACTAGAAATATCTGGATGATAGGTAGTTCCATTGAAATCTGAGAGTCCACTCATCGCAGATACTCCCTCGAGCCCCTCGATTTTTTCCAATGACAGATGGAGATTTTTATTGAGTATTTCACTGATCACCCCCTCATTTTCCTCTGGTGCGAGCGTGCAGGTCGAGTAGACGAGTACTCCGCCTTTTTTCAGGAGTGGCAGAACCGCATCCAGTAAGGATTTCTGGAGGATTGCCTTTTCTTCGATATTTCGGACAGACCAGAAGCCATAACTTCGTTCATCATTCGCACGGATGCGTCCCTCGGCACTGCACGGGACATCGAGGAGGATCGCATCGAAACTCCCTTGCTCGAGTTCTTCGCAGAGTTTCAGAGCATCCATCTTAAATGTCTCGACATTGGTCGCTCCTTGGAGGGCGAGATTGTGGAGGAGTTTGTCATGGCGGATTTGGTGCTTCTCACACGCGACGATTTTCCCGGTATTTCCCATAAGCGCTGCAATCTGAGTGGTCTTAGATCACGGAGCAGCTGTGACATCAAATACCTGCATATTTTTTTCTAAATCGAGCAAAGTTGCTGGAAGTTGACTCGCGAGTCACTGGACATAGATTTTTCCGGCATAATAGATATCCATCCCCTTGAGGGTAAATTCATATTTTTTATCGATGACATAGGCGAGTGGGAGAAAGGGGACTTTCCGAAAAGGGATGTCTTTCTTCTTGAGCGTTTCTTCTATTTCTTCAGGACTCGACTTCAGAGTATTCACCCGAAACGAGCACACCCGCTCGACTCGCCAACCATCGAGAACTTTCTGGTAATCTTCAGTGGACAGGAAAGAATTCAGGCGAGAGAGGAGTTTTTTTGGTAAGGGTTTTTGCATAAAATTAGGAAATTAGGAAAATATATTACACCCTCTCAAAATCCAATCGTCTGAGTGTCTTGTCGGCCTTGGTGACGCGGATCTGGATGGTATCGCCGAGGCGGAGGGACTCGCGGGTTGAGAGGTTCTGGATGGTGCCGGCGTGGGAGTCGAGGTGGTGGGTTTCGCGGAAATTGCGCATGTAGATGAGGCCTTCGATACCGTTCGGGAGCTCGACATAGATGCCGTGATCGGTGATGGAAGTCACGACCCCGTCGAAAATCTGTCCGATTTTGTCCTGCATATAGTCGATGATCTTGATATCGCGAATCTTGTATTCGATATTTTCGGCTTTGCGTTCCGTGGTGGAGGTATGTTTAGCGACACGTGGGATGAGTCGCTCGTAGCGAGCAAGCTCTTTTGGGGAGAGTTCCTTGTGGAGATAAGCCTTGATGATACGGTGAATCTGGAGGTCGGGGTAACGTCGAATGGGCGATGTGAAGTGGGAATAGTACCGGAGCGCGAGTCCGAAATGTCCGAGGACTTCTTCGGAATAGATCGCCTTGGACATACTCGCGAGGATGTGCTTGGAGAGGATGTATTGTGAGATATCTGTTCTCTCGGCGAGATTGTCCATAATCTCCCGGATGGACCGAGGAGAGAGAGTTTCTCGGGTGAGATTATACCCGTAATAATCAAGGACCGCGATGAGTTCATCGGTGTCTTCATCACTCGGTCGCTCATGGATGCGGTAGAGGAACGGAATTTTTTTCATCGCGAAAAATCTCGAAACTTCCTCATTTGCGAGGATCATACACTCTTCGATAACCTTGTGCGACTCACTCCGATCGAGTTTGCTGATACTCGTTACTTTTCCATGTGCATCTGTGATGATTTTCACTTCCTTGAGATCGAATTCTATTTTCCCTTCGCGCGCTCGACGGATATCGAGGATCCGTTTGAGCTCAAGTGCATTCCGGAGAACTTCGATAATTTCTTTTGGATATTTTTCACTCGGACTGCGTACATTTTTCTTCTGATCGATCCAGTCAATAACCTCCTGAACTTCGTCATAGGTGAATCGATGTTTGCTCTCGATGAGGGTTTCTTCGATGCGACGATTGATGACCTGCCCCTTGTTATCGAGCTCTATCGTGATACTGAGTGTTGCCTTTGGGGTGCCGGGATGGAGGGAACAGAGGTTGTTGGAGAGGTGCTCGGGGAGCATGGGGATTACCTCATCGGGTGTATAGATACTCGTCCCCCTATGGAGAGCTTCTCGGTCGAGAGCAGAACCTTCGGTCACATATTCTGCTACATCGGCGATAGAAACCACAAGCTCGAAATGTCCATTTGGGAGTTTTTTGACTCCTATCGCATCATCGAGGTCTTTCGCATCGGCTCCATCGATGGTGATGA
Source organism: uncultured Candidatus Peribacteria bacterium (assembly GCA_964503165.1). GTDB lineage: Bacteria > Patescibacteriota > Gracilibacteria > BD1-5 > UBA2023 > CAZCYU01. The sequence continues at coordinate 10,512 of CAZCYU010000034.1, forward strand.
TAGTTTCATGAGTGAGATCCACTCGCTCTCGAGATGAGGTACGAGGGCTAAGTTTTTCGGCTTCCTCGAGGACATTCGCAGGGAATTCCTTTATAATGCCGTTTTCATAGAAAACGATTCGTTCTGCCATCCCGGGCGCATCCTTGTGTCCGAGGACAGATGTGACCTTCCCATTGGGTTTTTTCGTATCACCATAGACACGGATCGTGACGATTTCTTCATTTTTGGCTCCCATGGCGTCGCGGTCGGATACGAAGATATCTTTTCCCATAAATCCTTCAACCACCTGGACGAAACCGTAGGAGGTTTTCGGTCGCTTGATATAGAGTCCGACGAGTGTTTTCTCGGTGCGTTTGATGAGGGCGATGACTTTCGCTTCCGCCTTTTTGCCATCTGCTTCTTTTTTGGTGATCTGTACCTTGACTGTGTCACCGTCGAGTGCCCCGTTTCGCTCACGGCGACCGACGAAAAAAACCATTCCATCGGTCGTTTCCACGAGTCCGAAATGGGTCTGAATCTGAGAGTAGATACCGGTATGGTAGATTGGTTTCATGGGGGGATTATAGCGAGATAATATTTTTTTGCAAGCTTGTGAGGTAGGCGATGGCAATCGCATCGGCCGCATCATCGGGTTTTGGGATGGTATCCATGCGGAAAATAATCTTCAGAGCGTTTTGTACCTGTTCTTTTTTGGCGGCACCATTCCCACAAATCCCTCGCTTGACTTGGAGGGGAGTAAATTCGCGGATCTGAACTCATTTCTGCTGGAGTGTGAGGAGGATAGCTCCGCGTGCTTGGGCGACATCGATCCCCGTTTTCTGATTGGTGGAGAAAAAAAGTCGCTCGATACCACAGATGGTTGGATGATAGGTGTCGATAAGATCTTCGAGATCATGCACGATATCCATGAGCTTGAGGGCGATATCCATCTTCGCCGGAGTCGTGATGACTCCATAGTTGAGAATATTTACCGTTCGGCCATTTTTCTCGATCAGAGCAAAGCCGACGGTCGTTGTCCCGGGATCGATCCCTAAAATAATTGACATATTTGATATTTTATGCTTTAATAGAATCTATACATTGAAAACAAAAACACATTATTCTCTTAAAAATACACATTATGGCTTTCCTCGTCGAAACCGATATAGAATCGAAAATACTCGCATCTCGTGAGCTCAAACCTGAGGAAAAAAACAATTTCCTCCATCTTCTTTCGTACTTCACTCCTCGAGAAATCGAGGAATTACGATTGTTATTGTAATTAATACAACACCGCCTGAGATTCCAGTATCTGGTAGAGTATTCCATTTTTGTCAGTAAAATCACCCGTAATCCATGTGCGGGTGTTTTTTGTGTCGGTGAGCGAGATGCTTCCAGAGTGGCGCTTGCCGCCGAAGACATCACTTTCGATGACTTTCTCGAAAAGAGAGAAAAAACTATCACTCAGGAGGAATTCTCGGAGATTTGGGTATTTGTCGAGATATTCGACGAATGTCTTCCCGAAGTCATAGAGTCGCTCTCCGTTGCGGATCATCCGGATGAGTCCGAAGAGTCGCCCGAGTGAGAGGATGAATCTTTTCGTCACGACGAGATGGAGGGATTTTTCCATCGGATCATTGACCCGGAGGACCGTTGCACCCTTCTTCTGGGCAAATTTACGGTACTGATTCATAATCATATGCTCGACCCAGACATCGAGGATCTTGTGATATGAACTGATGACCGAGAAACCATCCAGTCCGGTATTTTTCCCGAGATTATAGAAATTGATCTCCGAGCTCACGAGGTGTTCGATGGTCTCTTTTGGAGCATTGAGGAGGAGGATATCGCCGAAATAATCCTGGATACGTTTCGCGATAATGACTTCCTGATTTTCTCGGAGGAACTCATCTCGACTCGTTTCGGTCATCTTTGATACCTTCCTCTTCGAGATTTTATGCACCGATTCCTCTACCTCGCGACGCATCCAATGGATGCAGATATCGAGTTTGCGCTTGAGGAGAGCATTTTCCGTTTCGAGTTCTTTGAGAGTTTTTAATGGTGTGGACATAGTTTATGCGAGAAAACAAATATACACCACACAGGATAGGGAGTTAATATAGAAAGTCAAGAAAAAACATATATTTTATCTTCCACCCCAGTATCTCTTTTTCGGAGCATCTCTCCTTGGTGAGGATGGTCGAGCTTCCTGATTGGTCGGGCGAGATGATGAATTGATGGCGAGCCGAGATGGGGTATTTTCTCGGAGAGGAGCCTTATTGAACCGAGGATCAGAACTGCCGCGACCGCGACCGGATCCTGCTTTGGCTGCTATGGCTTGCTCTCGGTTCGATGGTGTGACATTGGTTTTGGGGAATGGGTGATTTTCCACGACGGGAATCTTTTGGGAGATGAGTTTCTCGATATCTCGGAGGTATCCGACATCGTCATTGTCACAGAACGATATTGCGACCCCCTTGGCTCCGGCTCGCCCAGTCCGACCGATACGATGGACATAGGTTTCGGAGATATTTGGGATATCGTAGTTGATCATATATTCGAGGGCATCGATATCGATCCCACGAGAGGCAATATCGGTTGCGACGAGCACGCGAGTGGTCTGTTCTTTGAAATTGGAGAGCGCGCGTTGTCGATTATTTTGAGATTTATTCCCATGGATAGCTTCCGCGACGATGCCACGTCCGACGAGGAATTTCACCACCTTGTCCGCCCCATGCTTCGTCCTCGTGAAGATGAGTACATTCTTGATCTTCGGATCCTCGAGCAAGTGAACGATGAGGCTGTTTTTACTACTTTTATCGATATGATAGACGTACTGACTGATCGTCTCGGCAGTGGTTGCGACCGGGGTGATTTCGATCTTCTCAGGATTGCGGAGGATGGTCCCAGAGAGGGTCTTGATCTCCGGCGCCATCGTTGCTGAGAAAAACAATGTCTGACGTTTCACGGGGATAACTTTGAGGAGTTTCTTGATATCGTGGATGAATCCCATATCGAGCATCCGATCGGCTTCATCGAGGACGAATATCTCGATGTCCGCGAGCGAAACATACCCCTGATTCATAAGGTCGAGGAGACGACCCGGAGTCGCGATGAGGATATCGACCCCCTGTCGGAGCCGTTCGGTCTGATTCCCCTGTTTCACCCCGCCGAAAATCACGGTCTGATGGAGTCCTGTATATCTTCCATACGCCCGGAAACTCTCCTCAATCTGTATCGCGAGCTCGCGAGTTGGCGTGACGATGAGGGTCTTGATTTTTCTTTTTCCCTTATTTGGGTCTTTTTTGGCATACAGGAGCTGGAGGATGGGGATCGCAAAAGCGGCAGTCTTCCCCGTCCCTGTCTGGGCGCATCCGAGGAAGTCGCGACCCGCGAGGATCGAAGGAATAGCCGCTGTCTGGATGGGTGTCGGAGTGGTATATCATTCGTCTTTGATAGCACGAAGTATCGGTTCTATAATGGGAAGATCAGAAAAAAGCATACGAAAATGTTTAATAAATAGAGGCGCGTATTGTATGATTAAAATGGCAGATAGCAAATAAAAAGAATATATAGATAATCTCTTGACTTTTTACACAATCCGATTATAAACTGGCGCAGTAATTGTCCAGTGAATAATCATATTCGACCACGCACTTTGTGGTAATTACAAATTGGAGGAATGCCATGCTTAGAGGAATGCCCATGGAAAAGTTTGCCCCCGTATTCGGATTGGTGGCAGTAATCTTTATGGTAGCACTGTTTTGCTCAGCGATGTCTAGCTTGGTACCACAGTTGGTACTTAAGCAATATATTGCCAGTCTTCGTTCGGCTTTTCGTAAAAAACGAAGACTGGCTGGATAGGTCCTGACTTTTCTCCACAAAAAATCCCCGCTCGCAAGAGCAGGGATTTTTTTCAGGGTAGACACAGGGGTTTACCCCTACGGATTCGTGTTCAAATCGTCCGTTTCCCAATTATGCGGATTATCGATGATATAGGTACGGATTTTTTCCAATGACACATCATCACGGATGATATGTTCGTAATAATTGCGTTGCCATAATTTCCCGCCAAACGGTGGCCAATTATTGTTTTTCACGCCGTTCGTATATTCAAATGTCGTGATTGATTTGAATGCCCCAATAATTTCGCCAATGATCGGATTTGCATGATTTACATGGATATCGTCGGCATGATTTGTAGGGGTAGGTCTTGTGCCTACCCTGTTGTCGTCGGCGTTATTCATCAGGGCACCCACAAGAGGTGCCCCTACGTTCGAATTGATAAATATGATTCCATGAAAATGGTTCGGCATCACCACACATTCGTCCAATCGGATATTACGGAATCTTTCTCACAATTCATCCCATAC
>CAZCYU010000035.1:0-5483 GCA_964503165.1 uncultured Candidatus Peribacteria bacterium
CCGACCGGCAAGGTCGATCTCATCATCGCCGTCCTCTCCAAGTGGAGCGATCTCAAACTCGAGAGCTACGATGTCTATATCAACGTCGCTCGCGGACTCACGATCTCAGAGCCCGGCATCGATCTCGCCACCGCTGCCGCGATTATTTCTTCCAAGAAAAATACCCCCCTCGAAAGGCGAGTATTCCTCGGCGAGATATCGCTCACCGGTGTCGTCAAGAATGTCTCATGACTCCAGAAACGCTTCGATGAAGCCGTCAAACTCGGTTTCACCGAGATCATCCTCCCCAAAAATTCCGGAGTCAAAACCAAAAAATGAGCTTCGGTGAAGCTCATCGAGATTGGACATATTGGAGAACTCGTGAAAGTATTGTAATCTTAAACCAGATAATCTATCTTTATCACCCTATTTCAAAATACCTTACTCTCCTCCGCTTCTCGCACAGAAACGATGCCTGGTTCAGTGAGAGAATTTACTACGCCCTCGAAAGTGATATCTTTTCATTGAACAGATTTTAGGATATATTTTCAATCTTTTTCTCATCAATAAATTTTAATTTTATCTTCAGTACTGATTGATACGTCGTAACTGAGTATTTCGCCCGTAATTTTTCAGTCTATATACTCGGTCACCTCATGGCTACTTTCAAATTGAGTATCTCAATACATAAAAATATTGAATACTCATTCTCTCACCTCATTGAGTACGAAATGTATTCAAATATCCGTCGTATCGATCTTCCCCCTAAATGTAATACTTCCAGAGAGTGTATTCATTTTTGGTAAATATTATGGATAGATTATTCTTGTTCTTATTATAACCTTTCTCCCGAATAATCAAGTGAATCAATCGAAATTCTTTTTCTACCCAAACTCAATCATCGCAATACTTACGAGTCCGAGGAGTATTCCGGTCTTCCCGATGATCGAGATATCTTCTTTGAAAAAGACTATTCCGATGAACGCCACGATAACGAGATTCAGGATCGTGAAAATCGAAATGGCCTTTGAGAGCATCTCGTACCTCAGAGATAGTGCCCAAAACAGTGCCCCGATGGTGTAGATCCCGAACCCAATCCAGAGCCAGGATGACTTGTTTTCGACTACCCATTTTTTGAAGAAAACATCCCCAATAATTTCGAGTCCGACACCAAGGAGGATAAACATCCAGAAGAGTATTTTTGCGTGCATAAAAGAGATTTATAAATATTGCTTCATTACTTCCCCCAAATCTCCATCTTTTCCGAGATACATATCGTATCAGTCGACACTTTCATCGCAGAATCAGATTTTGAGGCATTCTCCTTTGTACATTTGAAGGTCGGTTGCGTCATCTCAGAGGAGGATGATAGTGTCGTAGGTGCTGAGGTTGAAGTGATGCTCGTATTTGTTGAGGGGGGTGATGATGGAATCGGCGTCATATCACATCGCGACGTTGTTTTCGTTGAAGAATAATCGGTTCCCATGGATCCGAACTCTGTCGAGAGATATGCCGTTTCGGGTGAGGAATGATTCGATGAAATTACCGACTCCGGAGGAGACGATAGAGAGATCGATGTCTTGGGCTTGGATGCGATCGAAAAATGCCCGGAGTCCGGTGCGTGCCTGGAAATAGTCGGGATCTTGTGTGACCTGATTGATGAGGTCTTGGGTTAGCCCGTATTTCACGAAGAGTTCGAGATGTTTGGACCACCATTCCTTGGTTTTGGTTACATCTCAGGCGAGCTCATAATCATGATACTGATCGAAAAAATCGTTTCGCTCTCGTGTATAGTCCGTCCCGAGGAGTCCGGACTTCGCGAATACCGACCACGTTGTCGGATTCGTTCCCGAGGTGAGTGTTTTCGAGAAATCGGAGATGATAGCTGTGCGTGAATTATTCATAATCTATAAATTAAAAGTAATATTGTCCGTATTTTATGGAAAAATCGGACGATGGCAAAAGTTTTTGTGGAGAAAATATTTGTATTTTCCGTTGTTTTACATATAATTCAGTTAAACTTTAACCAAATTCAGTTAAACTTTAACCAAATGAAAAAAAGTATTCTCATAAAAGAAAGAGTTCTCGACATTGTACGAGAGAAGCCAGGGATCTCTGCTCCAGAAGTGGCGAAGAGGCTTGATATGAGCCGTATTTCTGCTTACCAATATCTCAAGTCCCTTATCCAAAGTGGTCAGGTAAAAACTGATGGAAAAGGAAAGGCAACACGATATTTTCTTCATGACTCGATGTATATCGGTTCGAATATCTGAGAAGTTTCGGGGGCACATTTTACCCAAGAACAGATACATAATCTGAAACAAGAAATACTCTTTGCCCTACAAGAAACATATAATGAAAGTGAAGTGGAAGAAAATCTTACTGCGACGTTTGATCGGTATTGTATGTATATAGCCCCGGATGATACTATCCTGAAAGGATTTGATGCCTTTTTGGCTTGGTGCACCGATCCAAAACACAATTTCTCCAATATGATTGTACAAAAGGCTCTTGAATATTTGGAAATCATAGGAAGTATCGAATTTCGACGGAAAAAGAATGGCTTTCTTGATGGCGGAGGAGCGGCACGCACAAACCTTGAGGGAATCATGGAGATAGGATTTGACAACTTTCTTTTTTTTATGCCATCAGTTCTTGAGAATGCCTTCGGGCGGACACGTACCGCGATAGAGCTCTATTATGGGAAGCTTAACGGAAACAGATATCTCCTCGAGAGTGCGATTGACGGTAGTGCAGATATTATAAAAACATACACACAAAAAGAAGGAGTTGATGCATATATATTGACTCCTCCGACGCAGGGTCGGGATATACAATTTCGAGACGTACTCGACGATATGCTTGATCTAAGACTCCCCAAAATCAGAGCAGAAAAGGTTTCTTCTCTCGGAAAGATACTCCGTCCACAAAAAGAAATCAGAGGGATAGATAAAAGAAGAGAACGGGTGGAAAATGCTCGTATCAGCCTCGAGGTAACAATACCGAAAGAAATCGACACATATAAACATATCCTCATCCTCGATGACAGTTTCACAACGGGCGCTACTCCGAATGCGATCGCCCTGAGACTCCGAGAAGCTGGATACAAAGGGAAAATCACTATCATTACTATCTGCGGATCATTCAACTATGATCTTGCTATGACGGAAGATGAAATATAAAAATGAGTTTGAAAAACGAAAAATCGGACGATGGCAAAAGTTTTTGTGGAGAAAAACATTTGCTTTTCTGTTTTTTTGGGAGATAATCTCCCCGTTATTTTTCAATTCCCCATTGTATGAAAAAAATTATTGCTTTCTTTTTACTCTGTATCGCTCAGGTAACCTATGCCGTGAGCACTGTGCCGACTTTCTCGCATCCAGTTCTCCGGAGCGCGTATACGGCGATTAATTTCCGGATCGATAAGCAGATCAAAAACATCGTCCTGGATGATGCGAGCAGGAATACGATCGAACAAAAAAAGTCGGATATCACCGATATCCTCCTCTCGATCGACGCGAGTGTGAAGAGGAAAGACAAGGCGACAGCCGTGAAGCAGATACGATCTTTTAAGGCGAATTACAAAAGCCTTGTCGAGTACATAGCAAGTGTACAAACAAAGAAGATCGTGCAGGTTTCTGCGAATGAGGTTCCGGCTCCTGTTGTGGAATCGACTCCAGTTGAGATTGTCTATTATTCTGACGATCTGGAGGGGAATGGGACGGCGGGTGGCAATACATTTTCTCAGGCATTCTTCTCTGCCGCCAAATGTACAACGCCCTTAAATACGCTCATTCAGGTCATAAATGGAAAAAAATCCGTCATCGTCAAAAACAATGATCGTCCGAATTGTGTCAAGCATCCGAATCTCGTTGATCTCACCAAGACGAGTTTCTCGACTATCGGCAAGCTCTCGACCGGCAAACTCTCCGGTTCTTTTGTGGGACTTGGAAATGTTTCAAAGGGATATATTAAGCGGTATCTCGCCAAAGATACATTCGGAGAACTTGGTATCGCTCTGAATGCTAATCTCCCAAATACCTATCTCGTAAATGACACACTCCATATATCGGGGCTTGTGACTATAGATGACATTGATTCTGATACCGTGCTCTTCCTCCAGTCACCATCCGGAAAGGAGATATCCTTGAGCACTAAGGCGAAGGGATTTAATTTCAGTTACTCTTATCCACTTGAGGAAGTCGGAACCTATACCTTTATCGTCGCCAAATGATTGGGATTTAAGACCAGTAAATTCGAACATATTATCGTCCTCGATAAAGCTGTTGTTGCTGGCAAGAAACTTTTCCCTACCACTCCTTCACCACTTCAGAAAATTGACACACTCGATATCGAACGACAAGAATTCTCTGATTTGAAAGCCATGTATCGAGTAAAATTCCGAACCCAAGATCTCTATACTCTTACGGTTACCGATGGTACCAAATCTCTCACGTATCAGGGTATCGGATCCATCGCTCTCAAGAGTGATACATTTGCAACTTTTGACCCGGACAAGCCAGTATCGGTCAAGGTAACCGTCCAAAAAACTTCCACCTCTTTCACTCATGACACCTATACGTCCCCAGTGACGGTTTTCGAAAAAACCATGATGCTCGCTCCAGGGTATAAGACTGAGGTAAAAGAAGAAATCTCTGTGTCAAAGAGAGACAATATCCTGACAGTCAGTGGATACGTCTGAAAATGTAATATCAAGAATGAGGTCGTTCTCATTTTCCCCGATGGATCGACGAAAAAATATTCGTTTGAATTCGAAAAACTTTCCGATAATGCCTGTCTTTTTGAAAAAACTATTCCTCTTTCACAGCAGTGAGTGTACCTTGTGGAGGTCAATTATGATACCGGATTTGCCGCGTACAACGGACCCATTGTGTATGGTGATTTCCTCCCCCTCCTCCCAAATGGTTATGATGGAGTAACCAAAGAAATACATGCAGACAGTTCAAATATAGCTCTCAACTCACTCACTTTCGTCAATACCGTTCGTGCAAAGTCTGGTAAATCGACTATTTCTCTCGATGATACATTGAATACTCTTGCCACTCTCAAGGCAAATGACATGGCAAATCACGCAAATATCTCTCACTGGGATTCCAACGGAGATCGGATATCTGGGACCGCCAAACGCAATGGTATCAATCTCACAGGGAGTATCTGAGAAAATGTCGCCGGAGGCAATGTCGGGTACGAAGTCCTCCTCGTCGGCCTCGCCTACTCCTGAGGACATCGCGAAAATATGCTCGGGGATTGGCAAAAAGTCGGAATCGGATACGCGGTCAAGGACGGACAGGTGTATTATGCGCAGGTGTTTGGGGAATAAAAAATATTGTATTTTCTATAAAATTTTTATATTTTAGTTTTCATCTCATGTATAACACCAAAAACAAACCCCTTCGTACAGACGTTTCTCAGCAAACCCCTCCCAGCCTCCCCTTGTCAGGGGAGGGGTTTAAGGGTAATATCCCCCTGATAAGGGGGATTAA
>CAZCYU010000036.1:0-12686 GCA_964503165.1 uncultured Candidatus Peribacteria bacterium
AAGCTGGTTGAATAATTCATCATAGTGTTCATGTATATGAATCGGAACTTATATAGTTAGTTCAATCAGAATATTTCGTCTCAGAACAGGCCACAGAAACCGGATATATGTTAACTTTTGTCGTTGTATAGGCATGTTGCGTATAATCCCAATAATTCAATCATGTTATATAGGCTGGTCATTGGGCATTGGGATTAGGATCAAGATACGTACAGGCATCGACACATCACGTATTGGATCATCGAAAGGCTGAAAAGGTATCGTAAGCATGATCACTGCTCATAACAGTTCCCTCTCAGGTCTTTTTAAATATATTTTTCTTTAGTTTTATATTTGTATTATGAGATGAAAACTCATAATAGTACTCTTGAGTTCAAGAATACATATTATTTGTAAAAGTATATTTCTCTATAACTGATCAGTTTTCTTCTAAAATGATTTTATCATCTAGAAAACTTAACTTCACATTCTTTCAAGTACTTTCATATGTTTGATTAAATCAAGTTATCCTAACCTTATTGCTCGATCAACTTCAATTTATGATTAAAGAATCTCAGGATCGAGTAATGTGCAAATTAGTATCTATACTTATCGTTTTGGATGTATTATCCGATGAATCAAGAACCCAAGACGACCAGCTACTCACATTACAGGTATCTGGCTTATAATTACATCAATTGATAGAGATATTAGAAGATTTTGACGTTGTTGTATGATTGGCGTCTTTTATCTCAATAACACCTGGTTTATCGATTTTGTAATCCCTTTGATAAAAATGATGTCATCATAAATCAAAAGTTGTATGGAGTACTCATCATTCACTCGTACAATCATACGTAAAACCAAAAGAGTTGGTGACATCTACATTTGCAAAAACCCCAGAAACAACGAGGTTACCTACTATAAATAGGGTCAATAATAGGAAATATCGATATATGGTTTTCATAAAGATGAGTTATTATGAATAAGAATAATGATTATTAAATCACATATCTTTCAAAAAGCAAATTTATTTCTGAAATTCTTAAGGAGTGCGCGTGTTATAATTTGAATTCATAATTTCATAAGGAATCGATCATCTTTATTTCGCTTGCTTTCCAAACTCAATTCTTTTGATCCAAATACCAAAATGAAGGTACGCTATATTTATCAAGTTCTTCTTTTTTAAGCCAAACATTTTTGGGGATATTATTCAAATCTATTCATGGAGCTCTTTCTAAATTTTGTAATTTTCATACTCAGGATATTTTATCTGAGATAATATCTAGTTCTTTATTTCATGAATAAGCCTTAATTAGGGGCATTCAAAGCGAAGTAAAAGAACTGCCTGCATAATTGTTATTACTACTAAAAACATCCAGATTCAAAACATTTAAATCTCAATTATTGGCTCATATATCAAAGAAATAAATATCAATACTTCAAATAATCTTACTTCAATCCTGATTGAGAAAGGAATCGGCTGGGATATTGTACGTAAAGTTCTTTGTTTTATATGTAAAACTCTCATCCGCCTTAACTGTCTTAGTATACTCTGATTTTAACAACTTTGGAGAATCTTCTATATCCACATACGGACTATTTCATAAAACAATTTTTGAATAAAAATCTAGGTATCATTTCTTTGAAAATTTCACTCTGTGAACAAAATTATTATATCAGTCTATCTTTTTAATATCTTTTAAATTTCATACATAGGTTCAATTTACTGACACATCCACATTATTTAATATGTTTCAATCCATATCTGTAACTTTTCATAACTTTAACTCCATTTGTTTTTTGGCACAAAAATCCTGATGTTGATTTTCTGAAGTACAAAGCTTTTCCCTGTCATTTAAGGCACCACTATAGTCTCAAATAAATGAAGAGAGAAAGGAGCTTTTTCAAAATTCATTCACAGATTTTAGATAATCTATTTTTTTACTCAATTCATCACCTCATCAGGATTGGTATATGTTGCCATACATTTTATTAACATCTATATCTTTAATGTTATTAAAACTATCCATCTTTTCATTTGTTTCAAAATCAGTCTTCTCATTGAAGATATCCCCCCTTCAGAGATTATTGAGAAAATAAAATCCAGATAGTAAAATACATACCGCTATAATTATATAAAATAATTTTTGCTTACTCATAATGATGAAAGATTATATATAAAGATATTATGATAACATCATAGATTAGAATTCTACTTTTTTAGATTAGAATTCTACTTTTTTAGATTGGCTTGCATTTTTAAGAGATGTATCAATACGAAAGATATTATTAAAGACAGTGCGACAATAGTATAACTTGCAGGTCAAGTTTTGGGTAATTTTTTTATCTGCTCCGTACCCAACAATACTCAACCCGAATGACTTCAATCCAAATAATCGTTGGTAGTTTTATCTACATTACTATCAGTAATAGACGAAGAAGAATATACAGTAGATGAGCTTTGTAAGTTATCTCAATTTTTTGTTGCATTGGAAGTTCAATAAGCACTCGATTCTCCATCTATAGTAGTGAACTTTATTTCTTCAGAAATCAAAATTTCATTTGCATGGTTGTCAAAAGCCTTGATCACGAGATAATAATCCGTATTTGGGGTGAGATTTTTGAGAAGAGTTCAAGTTCACGTCAAAACCGCAGAATGATATCTATAATTATCCACGAGGGATTTCGTATCATAATAGACAGTAAATCAATTATATCAATCTACCTTCTCCCATTCTATATTTGCAGAGTGAGGTGTAATATCCGTAATTTTCACAGCAACTGTTTTTTGTACGGAAGAGTCAGTGGTCGTCGTATTTATTTCTCCTGTATAAGCAGACAGTGTTGATGTTGAATAAAAAGAAAGAAGAGAGAGTGCAAAGAATCAAAATATTTTCTTCATACGGGCTATGATTAAGATATAAGGAACCCCCTTATTATAGCCTCTCCTCCGAAAAATCAAGAATAAAATCTTGACTTGTCCCCTATATCATTCACAAACAAAAAAGAAACCAATATTGGTTTCTTTTTTGTTTGTGAATAATGATTACTTTGATTCGAGAAGTTTGTCGATAACTTCCTCGAACTTCGTGAGAGGAAATGCTCCAGCGATGAGTGTATACTCACCTGTCTTGTTATTGATAACAACGGTACCAGGAGTCCCCTCTACACCGAGTTTCTTTCCTTCTGCTGTTTCTGCATCGAATCGTGCGATATTTTTCTTATTGTCCATGCATGCTTGAAATTTCACACCATCAAGTCCGAGTTCTTTGGCAAGTGGGACGAGATTATCCTTGGAAAATCCCGTTCCATTCCCTCCGTTTGATCGATCAAATATTGCTCCATAATAAGCGCTGTATTTTTCTACACCACCGAGGTTTCCGGCACACATTGCAGCATTTGCCTCTACTTCTGAGTTTTCATGAGGAACCCCACGGAAGTTCTTGAAGATAGAATTCACTTTTTCTCCATATTTTTCATGAACTGATTTGATAATCCCATCTTTATACTGACGGATACAGTATGGACATTCGAGATCACTGTATTCGACGAGAGTAATAAGAGCATCCTTGTTTCCTTCAACAAATGCGGTAGTCTTAATGGCAGTCACCTCCTCTGCTGTAAGTTTTTTAACATCTGCGGGGGTTGTCGTATCGCCCGCCTTGATATCACTTCCTTCAGAAGGAGTCGGAGCTCATTTTTTGGATTCTACAAACTGTTTAATCTGTGGGAGTTGTTCTTGGAGCTGGAGACGTTGTGCTTCAGCGAGAAGCTCATATGTTTCTTTGTCTCCGGACTTTTTGTACTCGAGAGCAAGATAATTCTCTTGGACTTTCTCAGGAACTACTTGAGAAAAATAATATCCCGATCCGATACTCGTTCCGATGGATACGAGGAGAAGGAGAACTATAAAGACTGTTCCTGAGCAAGAAGATTCTTTCTTCTCAGAACAACATTCACTTCTTTCTATACGTGGAGTCATAAAATATATTAGATAAAAAAATAAAACCCCTATAGGATACTCAAATTCTTTTTATTGCAAGTAAAAAATATTGACTCTCTCTCCAGAATCTGTGAGAGTAAAGGGTAATAATTATTTATCACTAAAAATAGTGTGTGGTCAATATATTTTCTCTTGCATATGGAAGTATATGTGGATATACTACTTCTGCCAAATTATCAGCGAACTTGTTCGCGAAAGGTTTTATATGTATTCTTTTATTTAACCATTTACTTATTATAATCATGTCTAAATTTTTAGCGATCGCTATCGTAGCATCTTTTACTCTCGTTTCTTGTAGTCTTACTGGAACTCCAGAAGTTGCTCCTGAGACTCCAGTTGACGTTGTAGCTCCAGTTGAAGCTCCAGTTGACGTTGTAGCTCCAGAGGCTCCTGCTACTCCAGAAGTTGTAGCTCCAGTTGAAGCTCCAGTTGCTCCAGAAGCTACTGCTCCAGAATCTGCTACTCCTGTTGCTCCTGCTGCTGATGTTGCTGCTCCTGCTGTTCAATAATAAGTTTTTAAAAAAGTCATTCCAATCTAATTGGAATGACTTTTTTTTGTGAGGAAATATGCAAGCATACCGACCATAGCGGCATTATCTCCGGAATATATTTTCGAGATGGGGGCGAGGAAATGATATCCGTGTTTTTTTGCCTGCTGTTCGACCGTTTCTCGGAGGTGATCATTGGCACTCACCCCTCCGGCAATCATCACGGAGTGGATATTTTGTTTCGTTGCTGCGAGGAAGAGTTTGTATGTGAGAATATTGACCACTGTTTGTTCGAATTCGAAAGCAATCTCTTTTTTATCATCCATAGTCAATTCTCATTTTTCTCATTTCCTCTTGTCGATCTCTCGCTTGACGGCAGATTTGAGTCCGGAGAAAGAAAAATCATATTGCGTTTTATCAAGCAAAACTTCTGGGAAAATACCTCGAAATGAACCCATATATTCGCTCGCATACTGCCCGATGATGGCACCACCCGGATACCCGAGATCCATCATCTTCGCCACTTTATCGAAGGCCTCTCCGGCAGAATCATCAAGCGTCTCCCCTATTTTCTCCCGATCAAACATACTCTTCCAGAGATATATCTCGTTGTGTCCTCCCGATACTGTGAGACACACCGCCGGGAAATGAACATCACTTTCCTCACGACCGATATAATTGGCGAACATATGCGCCTGGATATGATCAATGGGGACATAGGGAATATCGAGTGTCTTGGATAACGTTTTCGCGAGGGTCATCCCGACCAAAAGCGAGGGCATGAGCCCGGGTGATTCCGTACAAGCAATGATATAAATATCCTTGAGTTGCACATCCGCCTCCCTGAGAACTTCTTCAAGCACCGAGAAAATCACATTGGCATGCAAACGTGCCGCCACCTCCGGTACCACCCCGCACGTCACATTATGTTCTCGGATCTGCGAGCGAGTCCGCATCGCGACAAGTGCATCATCACGAAAAATCGCAATGGACGTGTCATCACAGGAAGTCTCGAAGGCAAGGATAAACATAAAATACAAAGATTTAAATACCATATAACAGTGAGTATACAGAAAAAATCCGAAATTAAAAAATTTTTCTGGACTTCTTCTGATTTTGACTATACTAAGGGGTATTAATAATTCCTAATACCCTTTTATCATGGCTTCCTACCTTACTAAGCTTCTCGGACTTGTTGTTTTTTCGATTTTTATCCTCACAAAGTATTATAATGTCAGTTTCCATAATGAATCCGGGGCGGGATATGCACCATATATCATCACAATCCTCATCGCCTACGCCGTCTATAAATATATCACCATGACGTCCAAGAAGCCAAAAACTTCTTTTTCTCCGCTCTCTATCGGACTCTATGCCCTCCTCCATGTCGCCATCCTCTGCTTCGTCTATTTCGGGCTCGTCGGTGGAGCAAATGGCGGATTTATTCTGTTTTTTAAGATTGTCGGATATCTTTTCTTCCCGCTCATCACCGTCCTCATCGTGTACAGCCTCGGAAATATGGCACTTCGTTGGTTCGTGCCGAAGTTTCATGAAGAAGAGCCGGCGTTTCGATTCCTTCTCTCGCTCGGATTCGGATTCGTCAAATTCATATCCGCACTTGTCATACTCGGGATATTCGAACTCTACAATATCTGGAGTGTTTTTGGAATCCTCTCCGTTATGGCGGCTTTCTCTCACCGAGAGATTCTCGCAACCCTCAAAAATCTCTGGACATACCGGATCGAATTCCCGGCTCATAAGCCAAACGGAACTTTTTTCGAACAAATCAATCTCCCACTCATCTCCACAGAGATGCTTTTCCTCATCCTCACCTATCTCATCGGGGTAAGCTTCATCAATGTCATCCGACCGATGCCAATCGGATGGGATGATCTCGGAGTCTATATGAACTACCCACAGATTATGGCCAATAACGGGACCATCCTCAAGGGAATGGGTATGGCCGCGTGGCAGGTATTCACGGGAATCTGATTTATGTTTCACTCAGCTCCACTTGCCTTTTTCTTTAATCAGGTCGGATGAATCCTCTCGGTTATCGTCCTCACCGTCGCATTTAAGAGTCTCCTTGGTCGAGACAAAAAAAGTTTCATCAATCTCCCCCTCCTTGGAGCAACCATGTTTTATGCGATGCCGATGATTATATTCCAACAGGCAAAAGATATGAAACTCGATCCGGGACTCTTTTTCGTCTCGGTTATCGGAATCTATGGGGTCATCTATCTCCTCATCCGCTACCGAGAGAGTCTCGAATGAGCAGATCAGAAACCGGAAGGGGGTGTTCTCCATTTCTTTAGCGAGCACAAAAATCTCGCCTATATGCTCATCCTCGGAACTATTGTCGGACTTGCATTCACGATCAAATTCACGACCCTTATGCTCATCCTCGGAGTGCTCGGACTCATCTTCTACTCCAAGCTCGGACTCGCTGGATTCTTCGGATTTTTCTCGCTCTTTGTGGCGATCTTCACCAAGGCAGGACTCTGGACGCAGCTCAATGTCAACTATCCGAAAGACGATGCGAATTTCCTCCTCGCGGTAACCGGAGTTTCGGTAGGAATTGCGATTCTCCTCTTTGCCTTTGCTTTCTATCAACACAAGGCTGTTGCCTTTAAGAAGGCATTTCTCGTATCACTCATATTCCTGACTGGAGTCGGACTCACGACCCTCCCATGGATCGTCAAAAATATATCTGAGCTTGGAGTAAGCAATCTCACTATAACGGGCATGTTGGGTGGGAAGAGTGAGAGTCTGGTCGTCGACTATACCAAAATATATTCCGCAGATGAACTCAAAAAAATCGAAGACAAAACGAATACAGAAGTGATGTCCGCGAGTGGAAAATCACAAAACGAAGATCTCGGTCGGTACTTCGGATATGAGAACGGGGTCAATAACTATCTCAAACTCCCACTCAACCTCACGATGCAGTCCAATCAACCGGGAGAATATACAGAAATCACGCCATTCTATCTCATGCTCATCCCGATTATCTTCCTCTTCCTCGCCTACAGTAATCCATACTGGATCATCGGACTCGTGGCGATGCTCGGATTTGAATACGCCTACTTCTTCTCGAGCTCACTCTCCCCTATTATAACAAACTTCTTCGCGACCAAAGATCTCCCAGGAGGATACCTCTATATAGCCCTTCTCTCGTTTCTCCCACTCGTCTATTTTTCTCTCGCTCTCAAGAAGAACAAAAAAAGAACCGAGCTCTTCCTTTTGAATCTTGTTTTTGCAAGCTTCTATGTATTCCTCTTCGTCATCGCCGCGTACGGGATCGTCTGGTATGGTATCGCGATGTATTTCTCATTCCTCCTCGCTATCCTCATCGGAGCCTCATATATCACGAAATACAACGAAGAGACGGGGGAATCGAAAAAAAATATCGTTCGGTTTTTTGGAAGTATTATATTCCTCGGCATCGTATGTACCTACTTCTTCGCATCAGCCATCCCTCACGGGTGGAATAATCTCCGTGGCGCCAGTTTCAATGAATTTAAGTCGGGGATACTCAACCAAGAAGAAGGGATCTTTGCGTCACATCCTGATTACTTCACCATCCTTGCAACCCTCAATATACAGGATCAAAAGGCGGTATTCTTAGGAACCATGGCAGAAATCCAAAATCCAACACTCAAAAAACTCCTCGAAAGTAATCTCGGACAAGAACAATCTCTCTGAAGACTCGAACAGATTCTCCGAGAAGTCGGCAAGGCGGATCTCACAAAACTCGGACTCGATACCATCTCTATCCAGAGTCTCCGAAATGAAGCCAGCGATATCCTCACAACTCTCTACAAAACTATTCTCTATCCGACCAAAGAACAGAGGAATACGGCTGGGATCTATCGAATCGGGACATTCCTCACCTACTTCATCGACAATAATCGTTCTCGGTACTATGATGATAGTCTCGTGACACAATTCGACAAATACTTCTATGATGCCGATCCAAACAAGACGGTCGGTCGCATGGAAAAACTCGGACTCAAGTATTTCCTCGTCGATCTCAACGCAGCAACCATCGACAAGGATCCTCGTCATGATCTCACGAGACGTTTCGAAAATCTCCTCAAAACATTCCGCTCAGACAAGCTTGAACTCGTCCAGACTGACAGTATCTGTCTCCAGATCGCCCTCGAAGAAAAAGACCCCGCTACGTACATGACATACGCCGGAGTCAACTATGAATCGTACACAAAGAATGAGAAGTGAGTAGAAACCTCGATCAATCGAGGACAGAAACAATTCGAATGCTACAATCATATCCTCGGTCTCATCAAAGAGAACAAGATCGATGACAAGCACTACACATACCTCCTCCCCCTCACCAACTATCTCAGACAGAATCAACCCAAGACTCAGGAAGAAATGGCTCAATTATTCCAGAGCTATGTCGGACATGGGTGGCTTGCTTTGTTTGAAATCAAGTAGTCTACGCCCCCTCAAAATATTTCCTGTCTATCTGCCCTTTCTCCATACATTCCTGACAATTCATCGAGAGGATATGGACTCAACCGGCGAGATTTTTGCCTGCGTATCAAGAGTGAGAAAGTGCCTCGGTCACATATCCGCTCCGAGCACCCGTCCGACAGATGAAGACCACTTCTTTGGACCAATCAATCTCACTGAATCGTCTCTCGAGCTCCCCCATCGGGATGAGTTTGGATCCTCGGATGCGAATCTGATCGAATTCGAATTTTTCTCGCACGTCGATGAGCTCGAGGGATGTAGGATTACTCAGGAGCTTCTCTTTAAATTCTACAGTAGTTATTTCGAGAGCCATAATGAAAAATGAATGAGGAAATAAATTTATAATTTAAATATCTTTGCAATCTTCACAGGATACACGAGGAGCATTTTTTTCATACACTCTCTATCACGCCAGGTATATACCACAAAGGCACCGAGTAGTCCGATGATAAAGCCGGCGAGGATATCTCCTGGATAGTGAATCCCCGCAAGAACTCGAGAGAGCACCATCATAACCCCAGTTATGAGGAGCACCCAGGCAATCCACCGTCTCGTATAGAAAAATCCCGCAAGGATGGATGATCCTGCGAAAATCGCATGTCCGGAAGGGAACGAATTATCAGGAAGGTGATCAATAAGTGGCTTGATGGCAGAAGCGGTCTCTGGACGAGGACGAAACGGGAGACCGAGATTGAGGACGACATAAATCAGGAAGGCAAAACCAATCGAATAGAGCATCATCAAGGCCTCTGTTTTGAACTGATTATTTTTCTTGTTCACGCCATAGAGCCAGAGTCCTACGAGTACTACCATCACGATACCGACCTCGATATCTGAGAAGATATGAATAAGTCGGGTCTGAAATACAGAAGTTGGGTCAACGAATGATCGGAGGAAATTCAGGAGTGCGATGTCTTGTGAAATAAGGTATGGGATCATGAAAAGAAAATAAGATATATTGATTCTCAATATATCTTATTTTCTGAAAAATACCAATTTTTATTTCTCTTTTTTGTCCACCGGATCGTATCCTCACTTCCCCCACGGATTACATCGAAGGATACGCCATGTTCCTTTCATAAGTCCGACCACGACTCACCGCTTCTCGACCGCCTCGATCATATACTCACTACAACTCGGGATATGCCGACAATACGGCGGACGCCTCATCGCCCTCGCCCATACACTATGATCCGGAGACAAGTATTTCTGGTAGAGTCTGACGAGGAATATGATAGATTTTTTCATAGGAGGAAATTTTCTAAAAAACCTCCCGAATACTCGAGAGGTTTATAATTATTTTACGAATTCGACAACTTTCTCGAATACTGCTGGATGGCTGATGGCGAGATTGGAGAGGGCTTTGCGATCGATCTCGACTCGTTTCTTGTAGAGGAGATTGATGAAAGTCGAATAATTGAGTCCGAGAGTGTGAACCGCATTGTTGATACGGATAGTCCAGAGATTGCGGAAAGTTCGTTTCTTGAGTTTACGACCAACGAAAGCGTTGGTTCCTGCCTTCATGACAGCATTTTTGACTCGAGAAAATACATTCCCATTCATCATGCGGAATCCTTTCGCACGATCGATGAAATTTTTATGTCTTTTTTTGGTCATGAGACCACGTTTTACGCGTACCATAGAGGGTAAATGAGTTAATTAAATAATTTTTAAGCTTGAGAGACGAGTTTTTCAGAGACTTCCACTATACTCCGTATGGGAGACATTTCACTGCCGCTCGTACATTTGTCGAGTGCATAACATGACCGTATTTATTGCGTCCTTTCGCTTTTTTACTCTTGTCGGAGAGGAGATGTTTCTTACAAGCCTTTGTGAGGATGTATTTCCCGGTTCCAGTTATCTTCACGCGTTTCTTGGCTCCAGAGTGAGTTTTTGCTTTCATAAAATAAAAAAAATTAATAGAATATAAATTGTTTGGGGCTATTTTTTGAGATGAAGGACGATGGAGAAGTTATTCCCTGCCTTCATAACCTTACCATCCGCTTTGTAAACCTCCGCGAGTGATGTGACAAATTCATTTACTTTACTCAGGGCGATGTCCTCATAGCGATTCTCTCGTCCACGGAGGGAGAGGATAATCTTGAGCGGATGCCCTTCTTTGGCGAACTTGACAGCTTGTATCCTGCGTATCTCGAGATCGTGATCACCAATCTTGTAGGTGAGCTTGATCGTCTTGATATCCGTTTTTTTCGATTGTCCCTTATTTTGGGTCTTTTGTTGTTTGAAAAGAAACTTCCCATAATCCATCATCTTCGTGAGCACGATACCATCTTGCATCCCAATCTCTACGATGTCCATCTCTTTGGCATATGCCTGGTCGATGGCGTCTGAGAGTGGCATAATCCCGAGTTGTTCTCCTGACTCAGAGATAACCTGGACTTTATCAGCCCGGATTTGTTCATTGGTTCGTTTTGCTTTTGGAGCCATCGATTACGCCTTAGAAGATACAGACTTCAACATCTTCGAGAAACGAGACTTCTTGCGAGAAGCATTGTTGCGGTGGAGGATGTTTTTCTTGACGAGTGTGTCAACACGAGAGTAGAGCTTAGAGAGAATAGTCATCCCTTCTGTAGATCCAGTCTTGATTGCTTGTTCGAAAGCTTTGAGTGTTTCTTTGTAGAGCGCAGTGTAACGACGATTCCTCGATCGTTTGGTCTCGCTCTGTTTCATGGCTTTTTTCGCCGATGAAGTTATAGGCATAGAATGTATGATTAATAAAGGAAAATAAAAGGAAAAGGACTCCGAAAAAGGAGCGCTTTTCTGAAAAAGTACGAGCATTGTATAGAAAAAGCCCCGAGAGTCAAATTTTTATATTATTTATTTTTCGAAAGAAAACGAACAGAGAAACCATTCCAGCGATCACGCGAATGCAAGACGGCATCCTGATTGCCACGTCTCAAGCACACACAACGGGCAGAACTATCGGAAGAAGCAACCCACCAATAGGCAACATAGCCTCGGCCATAAGACTCGCCATTGTTGGCACCGCGATAACCTGGAAATATTTCACCATTGGGTGCCATTACTTGTGCCTTTTCCACAGCATTTCCAGGAATGGCATTGATATATGTAAGTAATTGTTGTTCGGTGGGCAGTTTCCTTCCGAGTTTTTCTGCCAATTGGATCATTCATGGATAGTTATATTTCCATTCTCCCGGATAATCTGGATCAGGAGCACACTGTGGTTCGGTTTTAGAAAATGGACGGCGATCAGTGACGATCTCAATACCAGAGTTTTCCGGTGGTCGACCGTAATCTTCTTCGTCCAAGTGAATTTCAGCATTTTCAGATGACTCGGACGTTTTAATTCCAAGAATCGCATCGATCGCTGCTTTTTTGGCATTATTGATAGTCTCCGCCTCTTCCCGATGAATCATATGAAGAAGTTCTCGATCATCCTTAGGAAGCCCTGCGAGTGCATTCTGAGCCTCTTCCGTATCGTATCAGTTGGTCGTATTCATATAGACAAAGATGAAAAATAAGATTGATTTCTTTAATTTATATAAAAATAACACATTTTGTCAAATTTTTTATAGGGAATTTCGTAGGGGCACCTCTTGTGGGTGCCCTGGTATTAATACGGATGCCCTGTATTTATTGGGCAAATGCAGGGCAGGCACGTTCAATTATTAGGGCAGGCACGAGACCTGCCCCTACGGATGATTTGTTTTAATTAAGGCAGACACAGGGGTCTG
>CAZCYU010000037.1:0-4702 GCA_964503165.1 uncultured Candidatus Peribacteria bacterium
CGTATTGGCACTCGCGAAGAGGAGGAGGGCTATCCCGACGAAAATCGTATTGCCGAGGAAAAAGAGGATATATTTCTGTCGTCCGATGAGTACCTCGACCTGATTCCCGAATATGAAGAGGAAAAAACTGTTCATCGCGAAGTGAAGGATACCTCCGTGGAGCAACTGGTAGAGGAGGAACTGGAGGACGACACCGAGATAGTCTCCTTGCATCCAGAAGAGTGGATGCATCCCGTAATCGAGAACGGAAGGCAAAAAGAAAGAAATCGCCGTCACGATACCGGAGGTGAGGATGAGGAGATTGGAGACGGTTTTATTGTGCATAATTTTTGGATTTAAAAAAGAAAAGGAAAAAGACTCAGAGAATAATCATTGGGATACTCAGGAGTTGACCCATAGTTATCGCTCCGAAAAGGTACCCGATCCCAGCATCCGGGAGTCTCACGAACTCGATACAGAAGCGGAAAACTCCGTACCAGAGGAGGAAGTGCGAAGCAATTTGTCCATTGAATTTCTGATGGCGGATGAAATATGAGAGGATGAGGAAAAGGACGATTCCTTCAAAAAGGGCTTCGAGAAGGGTAGAGGGGAAGTGGGATACTCCGTTTCTGAGGATGGCGAGTGGTCCGGTATACGGCGCGAAACCGAGGAGTTCTCCATTAAGATAATTCCCGATCCTCCCGAGTCCGAGTCCGATGGGCAAGATACTCGTGACCTGATCCGCCACGAGGAGGAATGATTTCTTATATCGCAGTGCGTACGATCCCATCGCGATGATGACCCCGATGACCCCACCATGGAAACTCATCCCTCATTTCCACATTTTTATAATCTCTCCCGGATGAGCGAGGAAATAGGATGGTTCATAAAAAACCACATACCCAAGGCGTCCCCCGAGGATAACCCCGAGGAATACAAACAACACGAGCGAATCAATATCCTGATCCGAAAAGATCTTGCGTGAACGGATGATGAGATACCCAGCGATGAATCCGAACGCATACATGAGCCCATACCAGCTCGGAGCTATATGGATGCCAAAGAGGGTGATAGAAAAAATAGACATGGTGTGGTAAAAAAGAGTTTTTAAATTACAGGGTCAGTATATGGATTTCTCTCCGGATGCAAGAAAAAATCCTTTTCGCATTGCGAAAAGGATTTTTTGGGATACCATATACATTTAATTTTCTTTTTTCTCTTCAGGAGGATCAAAAGTTTTTAGAAGTAACTCAAGATTTTTACGCTTTTCATCGAAAGTGTTTCCTGGCATGGTATTTACAGGAGGCATAGCGGATTTTTCCAAGGAAACTCATTGTTTAACTGTTGTTCCGCTAATCTTAACTTCCGAACCATAAAAACGAATGTTTTTATCTCCAGATAAAAGGTTTTTTGCAATCCAGCCGGAATTGTTTTTCTCCCAAGTAAAGAAAAGGAACTTCACACTTGCGGATATATTACCAGGAACATTGTGTACGATATGATCTTCTGGGATTTTTTGTAACAAATCATCGACACTGTCTCAAACATCTTTTCCATTCCCAGTGACAACTGTAAGGGGTTTGACTTTCCCTTGTTCTATAAGAGATGCTTCAACGATTCCGGAATCCAATTTGTAAAGATCCCCTTCTGTATCTGGACCTATTGCCATAATAAAATAGTTATAAAGTAGATGGAGTCTTTATAACTATTTTATGGGTTCTGTCAAAAGATTTTTTGACATTTTGGAGGATTGAGTTATTTTGTAGAGTTCTCGGTGTCTCCGTAGACGGTGGATTCTATGGCGTAGAGGATGGAGTCTTCGGGACGGAGAGTGGACATGTCGACTCAGGCTTTTTGGCAGACGATTTCGAGGTATTCCTCCGGTGTGGATGCAACATTGGTAATATTTGGGAGGAGGACGCCGATTTTGCTGAGGGTCTGGGAGAGGAAGATGAGTCATTCTCTCTTGGTATCGAGCTCACCGATATTTTTGAGGACGCGACGACCTCGCTCGGAGTTGATGAGATCGACACGAATCTGGACGTCTTTGAGATCTTCTGGGATTTTGACCGCTTCTATGAAACGAGGATCTTTGAGACAAAAGAGGGTATTTTCGATGAGCTCGAAGAGGGTATTGGGTTTCTTGAGGTGGATTCGTCCGCTCGAGGCGATAACTTTCCCGTTCTTGTAGAGCGTGACGAATGAGATTTGTTTGGTTGTTTCGTGCTCACTCCCGGAGAGACCGAGCTCTTCGATGGTCGGGATACGTTTCTCACCAAGGTAGGTCTCGAGAACCTTTCGTGCGATATTGTGCATAGGATAGTGGGGGTTAGAGATAGATTACTTGAAATTTTCGAGTTCCCTTTGGGCTTTTTCGACGAGTTCTTTTTCTTCTGTTTCCATCTTGGAGAAGATATCTCCGAGTTGGTCATTCCCAGTATGTATGTAGATACGAGAATAAACAAATTCGAAGAGCGAACGAGAGATAGTGATAACGAAGTTAATGACGATAATAACGCCCATGAGCGAGTAGAGAGCCGTTTTGGATGGGGAGAAACTCAAGAAAAATACCACAGAGATGAATGAGGCGACGAAAAATCCGATGAAGCTCCCATATACCCCGAGGAGGATATATCGGTAATTGGAGAGGATTTCGGCGATGAGCGAGGTGGCGAGAATATTTGTGAGAATATGGATCGTGAAAATAATGATGATAAAATCCGGCTTCACCGCATTCATATAGATGTAGAGTGGGAGTACGAGGATGAAAAGGAAAATCGAGATGATTGCCATCTGGACGAATACCGTATTCCCTGGGCGGTACTTGTCTGGTGCGATGAGACGGTTCAAGACGAATGTCAGCGAGGTGGTTATCGCGATCGCGAAAAATCCCACGAGTGTGAGGATGTATGGGAAAATACCGGATGCCTGGACTCCGCCCAAGAAAAGGTAGGTAAAGAGGAGGATGAAGAGTCCTCCGATGAAACCCGCGATGACACTCGAGAGCGATGAGAGTCCGACAGAGAGGATATCGACTTTCGGAGGTCAGAGGAGCTCTTCGTTTGTTTTATTTCCGACTATTGCGTTCATGAGAAAAATAGATGATGGATAAAAGAATCACTCAGACAGAGATAAATATATCAGCAAAATTCAAAATTGCAAAGTATTTTATCGCAATAAAGTCCGTCACCGCTCCGAAATATACCCGCTCTATACCGTTCCCGATAGCTCCAGAAAGGATACACGCATAGGCGACCTGTGTGTAGATATTGTTCCGGAGTTTCTCATATTTGAGAAAATAGACCCCGATTATGACGATGAGGACGATGGTGAGCGCCTTGAGGATAATCCCCTCAATCGGCAGAGAGAAAGCAATCCCAGTGTTGTGTACTACCCGCAATACGACATAGTCTCAGAATACCTTTATAGAAGCATCTCTCAGGAAATGCACGAAGAAGTACTTCGACCACTGGTCGAGGAGGATGAGGAATGTCGCGAGGAAAATGAACAAGATGTGACAGATTAGGAAATGTATGAAGGAAGTATAATCGAAAGGAGGGGAAATACAAAATTTATTTTCAAACCTTTTGACTTTTCGTGTTTTTTTCATAGGATGTTCCCGTATTTTTGCCCTGATGGTGGAATGGTAGACACGGAGGACTCAAAATCCTCTGTCTTCGGACGTGCGGGTTCAAGTCCCGCTTGGGGCACCATAACTTATTAAAAAACTATGAAATTCAATCTCGACAATCTTGTTGCGGAGTATGAAAACCTGGATCATGAGCTCGCCAATCCGGATGTATATGGCGATCCTGCGCGTCTGCGTGACCTCATGCAGAAAAAGAAATCTCTCGAATTGTCAGTGAATCTGTATCGGGAGTACAAGCAGGCGTATGCGAACCATGACGAGGCGAAGAATATCCTCGCGCATGAGAAGGATGAGGATATGATGGAGATGGCAAAAGAAGAGATCGCGAGTTCCGAGAAACGCATCGAAGAACTCGAAGAAGCGATGAAAATCGCCCTGCTCCCAAAAGATCCCAATGATGATAAGAATCTCATCCTCGAACTGCGTGCCGGGACGGGTGGAGATGAGGCGGCACTGTTTGCTCGCGAGCTCGCAAACGCGTACATCGCATTCGCCAAAGAAGAAGGATACACGCTCGAAATCCTCGATGAAGCAGAAGGGGACACAGGAGGACTCAAGAGTATCACGATGAAGATATCCGGATTCGGGGCATACTCGAGGTTCAAATACGAGGCAGGAGTCCACCGGGTTCAACGTATCCCGGAGACCGAAAACAAATGACGAGTCCACACGAGTGCGATCACGGTTGCAGTCCTCCCAGAGGTCGATGCGGTGCAAGTTAATATCCGCGATGAAGATCTCGAAATCACTGCGTGTCGGGCGAGTGGAGCTGGAGGTCAGAAAGTCAACAAGACGAGTTCGGCTATCCGTATCGTCCACGGTCCAACCGGTATCGCCATAGAGTGTCAGGTCGAACGCAGTCAGCTCCAAAACAAGCTACGTGCCATGGAAATCCTCCGCTCCAAGATCTATGCGATGGAAGAAGAAAAGAAAATGAAAGAACTCGGAGAAACCCGTCTCGCGCAAGTCGGATCAGGAGATCGCAGTGAAAAAATCCGCACCTACAACTTTCCGCAAGATCGCATCACCGACCATCGCATCAAGCAATCATGGAGCAACGTGGAAGGAATTTTG
>CAZCYU010000038.1:0-6352 GCA_964503165.1 uncultured Candidatus Peribacteria bacterium
AGGAACTGTCTCGGTAACTGGAGCTACTTCCGCAGCAGGAGCTTCTACAACTACAGCAGCTGCCTCAACTACAACGGGAGCAACCTCAACTTTCGCTGGGGCTGGAGCAGAACCGATGAGGTCTTTCACAGTTTTCAGAGATTTTGCTTCCATATCCTTTCCAGCGGCATCGAAGAATCGAGCAAGACCAGAAAGTGGAGACATCATAGATCCGAGGAGTTTCGCGAGGAGCACTTCTCGTGATGGGAGACCAGCGATACGGGTCATTGCCTTCGCATCGAGAATCACACCATCGAAGTAACCTCCGACGAATTTCATTTTCTCTTCTTTTTTCCATTCATTTGCAAATTTGTTTACGATCGCGAGACCGGCAACCTTATCTCCTTTGGAGAAGATGATCGCAACCTGTCCAGGGAGTGTATCCAAATCGAGATCAACACCATGTACATTCTTAAATGCGAGACGCATAAGTGTTTTCTTTGCGAGCATAAATGTCGTACTTGCTGCACGGAGTTCTCTCTTCATTGTGAAAACATCGAGAGCCGTGAGAGCCGTATTGCTCGTGAAACCTACGGAGACTGACTCCTTGAGGTGTTGTTCGAGGATCGCGAGGATCTCGGACTTTTTTTCTTTACTAACAGCCATATAATGGGTAGAAGTTACAGGATAATATAACAAAAATCCCGCGAATAATCGCGGAAGTGAAAAGAATACTTTTAGAATAGGAACTCATCAGATGAGTTTTTCCAGAGAGCTTCTTGTCTCGGTAGGATCTTTATATTGGCTTGTGTAGAGCCAAAACCTACTGTCTGCGACGGTTGTATCTCTTGAGAGATACGGGGGGTATTGTATAGAAAAAATCTAGAAGTCAAAATTTAATTTAAAATTCAAGAAACTTTTGGAGTAGAAACTCGTTTGCATATAATGTATTTGAGAATTGTATCCTAATACAACAAAAAATATGTTGGATTTTTTATTATCAAAAATTAATGATTTTGGTTTAGTCGATAAGTTTTTTTCTAAACTATACAATAAACAAAGAGAAAAAGAAATAGGGAATGAAAATTACAAAAGAATAGAATTAAGAAAAAATGAAGATGAAACATGGGTTTGTTTTTTACCCTGGAGAGTTAGTTTTAAAGAGGCAAATAAATTAGGATTTATACCAAAAAATGGAAGAGTTATTGTTTATGAAGGTCCAATTGGTCTAACTAATCCTAATCCTAATAAAGCAAAAGACCTATTAGAAAGATTGGTTGCAGATTTAAAATCCTTAAAACTACCCAATTTTAGCGTTTTAGCTTTGAGTATTGGAACTTATCCTGGTTTTTATGTTGCAAATAGTTTTAATGTTAAAAAATTAGTTGCAGTAGTTCCTGGTTCAAAACTCGGTTCATGTATATATGGAGGAATTGCAACCCAAGGCGTAAGGCAAAGGGCTATATTGTTTGGAATTAAAGATTCCAAACAATACGACTCTTTAATTATTGGAACTAATCCTATTGAAAATCTAAATAACCTCCCTGAAGATATTGAAATACATTTAGCAAATCAAGATTTCTTTATTCCAACCATTTATGGTGAAGAATTAATTGGAAAATTGGATGAATTAAACAAGAAATATAGAATTTTTAGGTATGATAAGGGTCATGTTTTGACCTTATATCAATTTGGTAGAAATAATACTTTATAAAAAGAAATTTATTTAATAATAAGTCTCTTAACTATCCGGAAATTCCGGATAACTCAAAAACCCCGATCTAATCTCATTTACCTCCCCAACCTTATAATTTTCTCCACAATCTCCTCCAGAGTTCGTCCGGTGAGTTGCCAGGCTTTGGGGAAGATGGAGGCGGGTGAGAAGCCGGGGATGGTATTGACTTCGAGGAAGTATCGTCCGGTATCGTTCACGATATAGTCGATCCGGGAGATTCATCGGCATCCGAGGAAGTGGTAGATTTTTTTGGAGTCTTGTTCGAGGTGCTTCTGGAGATTGGCTTCCACATCTCAGAATATTTCATTACTTCCGTCAGAGTTATACTTCTCTTCGTAGTCGAAGAACTTCGATGAGGTGAGGGCTACTCGCATGATTGGGAGGGCTTCCAGATCGTCATTCCCGATGATGGGGACACTGTACTCGACTCAGGTTATGAACTGTTGGACGAGGACGATGTCTTTGGTTATCTCGCGGACATCGTCGAATGCCTTTTCGAGCTCGCTCGTGTTATTAACCATATAGGTCGCGACGGAGCTTCATCCGCTGTTGGGTTTGACGATGAGCGGGAATTCAAAAATCGTGTCTTGTAATTCTTTTTTGTTGCTTATGAGATGACTTTTTGGGACCTGTATTCAGATTTTTTCCACGAGGATATTGGTCTTGTTTTTGTCCATACATACAGCGTGCGTCGCAAATGGAGAAAAAGTGTATTTCAGACCGAGACTATCCAAGAGTCCAAATATCGTCCCATCTTCTCAGTATTCTCCGTGAAAAACAGGAACTGCGAGGTCGTATTCTTTATAATGAGACAAGAATCTATCCATCTCATCGGGCAGTACGTACATATCGTGCTCGTACTTCATATTTTCATGGAAAGTATTGGCGCTTCTGAGAGCTACGTCCCTTTCCAATCAAGTTCATCCGGTGAGGAGTGCTATCTTCATAGTGAGATGTGATGAGGAATAAACTGCCGAATAGTATAGGCAAATGCGCTTTTGTTCCAAAAGTTTTTGTATTTTCCATAAAAATCCTTATTATACGCACATATATCTTATTTTCCCACTGTTATTTCCACTATGATTCACACGCTTATCATCCGCGACGAGACGCTTTTCCGGTCATTTATTGCCCTCACAGAGGCACGAGAGACGCCACTTCCGAGTGTGCCATACCGAGTATATCTGGGCGAGGATATTCGTATCATCGGGGATTTTGGCGATCGGGATATCGGATCGATTCTCGCTTCTGTTGAGGAGGAGCTCGCTCCGGACACGATATTTTTCCTCTCCAAAAGCTATCCGGTGAGCGACGAAAAGAGGACAGGAGATGTCATCCTCCCAAATGTATTTTTCGCATACAATCCAGCGATCAAAAACGAAGAGATTACCGCTACGAATCGAGATACATTCATTACGAGCGCTCTTTTCCTTGAGAATTACGACGTGCAAAACGATTATGATTTTGAGTCTTTTGGACTCTCGGTTGGGGGAATCGGCGTGAGTGGTATCTGGGATAGTGAGGATGAGGACTTCCGCACACGACTCCGACTCGTCTACGAAACAGATATATTTGATACGGATATGTTTGAATTTGTTGAGAGAGCGAAGCAGATTGGCATAGGACATAAGATATACCCCATGGGCATCATCGCATCGGAAGATGTTATCTTGAGCACTACAAATGTCCTCCATATCATCCGATTTTTGGTCGGGAGTATCGAGGGTGAGAATGGGAGTATTGAAGAGTAATCTGTAGCTTTTCATTAAATTTTTTCTTATGAATTACTTCGATCAAACTTTTTTCACTAAATACCTCCGAGAAGGAGAAGAGCTCCTTTTTGTTTGTCACAAACACGCCATCCTTATCATTGACCGCATCATACTGACGCTCTTTTTCGGACTTTTTATCCCGGGGTTTTTTTATTACAACAATTCGCTCTCCATCCAACAGCTCATCCCTTTTAATTATTTTGAGGTGTATGTCATTGTTCTGTATTTCTATTTCTTTTACAAGATTTTTGACTGGTACAACGACGTCTGGATCATCACGGATCAGGGGGTGGTCGATATAGATTGGAATGTATTCGCGAGGCGTATATCGTATGTAGAATACTCTGACATAAAGTGAGCCGAGATCGATACACCTTCTTTGTTTGATCCTATTTTCAATAAGGGGAATATCATCATCCACACGATCGCGGATGACGATGACCTCATATTCGAATGAGCGAGCAATCCTCATGATATCGTGTCATACCTCGACGAGGTGGTGGATGAGCTTCAGCAGAAAGAAGAAGACAGAGACAAGGCTCCCTTTGAGCTCCTCCTCTCGACCCTCACTGATATGGTACGGGATCATCTTGAGTGAGGTGAATACAACAAACGAGCAGACATAGCTTCGCGAGAAGAAATCGAGAAACTCCTCCACAAAAAGGGGACCATCGATTTGCGATAAAAGTTTTGTATTTTTATTTTTATTCCTTATAATGACGATCTTGTGATTCTCATAAATATGAGATGCAAGATTTCATTTCTTAACCTTTTGTACCTATGAATATCCAGAAAAAAATACACCTGAAGAATAATGAACACGATCGCGAAGTAGTGGAACGTCTCGTTGATGAGAATATCAGTGGGAAACTCGATAAATACCTCAAGAAATTTGAAGGTGATGACACGGAAGTTTGTTTTGATCTTTCTATCGAACTTGCGAAAGTGGGTGGATGTAGCTCTTGTAATAGCGGCTTATTTAAAGGGAAACTTAATGTGAAACTCGATGGAGATGTCCTCCACTTCGAACGTGAAGATTTCAAAAAACTTGACGATCTCGTCAATCATCTGTTTGACCATCTCAAAGAAACCCTCGCCGACTAATCAAAAAACCCCCTGTAAAATGCGAACTTCATGTTCAAACTTTACGTTTCCTTGCTCTCCGTACAGACTTCGTACGGTTCGCTCCGGTACGCAGTTTTCACACGAATTTCATCATTTTTCAGAGGTTTTTTCAGAAATTAACTTTTTTATATATTATGGACGTCTTCTTTGGTATCCTCCTCGCTCTCCTTATTTTTTCCGTGGTCGTGTTTTTTCACGAGCTGGGGCATTTTGCTTTGGCCAAGTGGTTCGGAGTCCGGGTCGAGGAGTTCGGTATCGGGATACCGCCCCGGGCCAAAAAAGTATGGCAAGATAGAGCTGGGACAATCTATACACTCAATTGGCTCCCGATCGGTGGATTCGTCAAGATGAAGGGGGAGGATATGGAAGGGAAGGGCGCGAAGGAGAAAGATTCTCTCGTGCATAAATCATTTTGGCAACAATCGGGGGTCATCCTCGCTGGAGTTTTTATGAATTTTGTTTTTGCGACCTTTATCTTCTCTGGGCTTTTCATGGTTGGAGTGGAGCCTCTCGCGGTCAATACCAAGTTCGAGACAGTCGCACAAACCAAACTCATTCCGTTTTTTGATGAGGCGGTAAAGTCTGGATTTATCAAGACAGATGGACTCCTCCTCTCGCCACTCTCGGGCAGTATCGCACAAACATCAGGGATCGAGGAAAACGATATCCTCCTCCGAATCAATGGTGAGACGGTTACGAAACCGGATACGATGGTACAAAAGGTAAAATCTGCCAATAATAAGTCACTCATTTTTGATATTAAGAGAGGTGACGTTATCAAGACAGTGTCTATTCTCCCACAGGATGGAAAAATCGGGAGTTATGTCGGATACAATGTGACGGACATCAATAAAAACTTTCGTTACAAGTATGGATTTTTCGAATCGATAGGGGAGGGGGCAAAAGAAACATATGCTCAATCTCGAATGACTCTGGAGCTCCTTGGGACTCTCCTCTCTAAAATTGTCACGCCACACACAGCAACCGACAGGGACGATGCGGTGAAAAGTCTCGGCGGCCCGATCGCGGTCGGCAATCTCTTCGTCGGTCTCGTCGAAGCAAAAGCCACACTCTCAGTCATTATTATGATCGCGGCACTCATCAGTATCAATCTCGGAGTCTTCAATCTCCTGCCTTTCCCAGCTCTCGATGGCGGACGTTTCTTTTTCCTCATGATTAACAAGGGTCTTTCATTACTCTTTGGTAAAAAGACACTTGTTACAAAGGCTGAACATATTATCCATATTGTAGGATTCTCATTCCTCATCCTCGTGAGTATCTTCGTCGCGTATCAAGATGTTGTGAAAATAATTTTTAAATAATTTTTGAGAATATGTTTGAATTTACAATCGAAGCCACAGATGGATACGCCCGAGCGGGCGTATTTTCGACGCCCCATGGGGACATCGAAACACCGATATTTATGCCGGTCGGGACACAGGCGACCGTCAAATGACTGAATAGAGACCAGATCAAAGCGATTGGGAGTCAAGTCATCCTCTCCAATACCTATCACCTCTACCTCCGTCCCGGTCATGAGCTCATCTCCTGATTTGGTGGACTCCATGAATTTATGAATATCGATCTCCCGATCCTCACTGATAGCGGGGGGTTTCAGGTGTTTTCTCTCGGGAATTTGAAGAATTCTCAAAAAACCCCCCTTACTCAGGGGGGAAATGACGAAGAAGTGGGGGGATTGGGTGAAAATCTTGTCAAAATCACCGAGGATGGAGTAGAATTT
>CAZCYU010000039.1:0-9455 GCA_964503165.1 uncultured Candidatus Peribacteria bacterium
GGCGTGGCAGCAAACTCACAAATTCGTTGCTGTAAGATTCAATAATCAATCTATAGATACTGGAGTTATTATTTGTTCCTTTTCCTATGAAACTACAGAAATATATACTCTCGACTTTGGTAGCTATAACTATGGTTTCAGGTATTATTTATGCGATCTCATATCCTGTCAATCCAGCATGACAAACCCCATGATGAACTTTTTCTCTCAGATTGGCAAACATGATAGGATCCTGTCCGGCAAATACATTCCTCAAAGGATTTGATGCGAGTTTTAATCGAATTTGCGTTCCATCCAGTGGAATTTATACCTGACCAGCCATTACTTCTCCGTCAGTACCATCCGGATACCCGTCCACTGCTCCAACAGGACAATATGCAAATGGAAAAATGGGAACATATTTCAATAATCTTCGTGGAATCTGCCCAGGAAATAAAATCATAAAAGGATTTGCCACTGATGGATGGAAATACTGTGTAGATCCCACAACACCCACTGTCTATACGCCTCATACATCCCCAATATCATCAGGAATATCCTGGCCCGCTACCCCTGGAGGACAGAGTGTCGGAGGGGAGTTTCAAAATTTCTTCACAAATATGTTCACAATTTGTTCAGGAGATAAGATGGTGGGGTCTATAAATAGCGATTGAACACTTGCCTGTGTTCCACCACCTGGCCCATTTTCTGTAAACGCGGGCAAGATGGTAAGTTGTGTTTGGTCAAATGCCATTACACTTTATGGAATGGTTGATAGTAATGGTAATCCGTTTGTGAGAGTTACTTTTGGAATTCATACTTGACAAGGAAGTCCAACTGATTCCTGGTGGGTACCAGGCTCTTCGTGAACTATGACTTTAGCAAGCCAAGAAGGTTGGACTGGTCATGGTCCAACATATACAGTTACAATTGATCCTGTAAAATGAATTATAAGTAGTTTATGTGGTTATGGTACTACTCATAATCCTTGTGGTAATTTTGGCTGTATTAATAATAGTGGGAATCATTGGTAGATTAATATAATTACAAACAATCCCTCCGGAATTTCGGAGGGGTTGTTTGTAATGATTGTTGATTTGATATGGATTATTACTTCATCTTATTACGTAGGAATGCAGGGACATCGAGATCGGACTGTGAAGAACTATCTGGCGCGAGAGATGTCTGCGAAGATGGAGTGTGGAAAGAAGAGCTTCCTGGACGACCGAATGGTTTCTTGCCGAATTGACCACCGAGAGCCTTTGGAGTCTCTTGATAGCGTTGATTGGTTTCTTCGTTGAATCCGGTTGCCACAACAGTGATTTTGATTTCTCCTGTGTAGTTTTCATTGATAGTTGCCCCGAAGATGATATTTGCTTCTGGATCACATGCCTCGGTAATAATCTTAGCTGCTTCGTCAACCTCAAACATAGAGAGGTCAGTTCCACCGGTGATGTTGAAGAGGAGTCCTCGTGCTCCAGCGATAGAGAGCTCGAGGAGAGGGGAATCAACAGCTGCACGAGCGGCTTCGATAGCTCGATTTTCTCCGGAACCGTACCCGATACCCATGAGGGCAGATCCGGCATTTTCCATAACGGACTTCACATCGGCGAAGTCGACATTGATGAGTCCTGGGAGTGTTATGAGATCAGAAACACCCTGTACACCCTGATTGAGAACTTCGTCTACGATGCTAAATGCATCGAGAAGGGGAGTCTTTTTATCGATGATAGAGAGGATTTTATCATTGGGGATTGTGATGAGTGTATCGACCTTTTCTTTGAGTCGGTCGTATCCGTCGATTGCCTGGATGAATCGGCGTTGTCCTTCGAATCCGAAAGGCTTGGTGACAACTCCGATAACGAGAGCTCCGAGTCCTTTCGCGATCTCTGCGATGACTGGTGCCGCTCCGGTACCAGTTCCACCTCCGAGTCCACACGTGACGAAAACCATATCAGCTCCAGCAAGTGCTTGTTTGATTTCTTCGCTGGATTCTTCGGCTGCCTTTTTACCAATCTCAGGATTAGCTCCGGCTCCGAGTCCACGAGTGGTTGCTCGTCCGATATTGATTCGGATTTGTGCTTTGGATGTGAAAAGAGCTTGTGCATCCGTATTGATCGCGATGAATTCGACGCCTTCGAGTCCAGATTGGATCATGCGGTTGATGGCATTCGATCCGGCCCCCCCGATACCCACTACCTTGATACTCGCGATAGGAGAGATATAGTCGGAAACATTGATTTCTTCGATACTGTTACGAGCAAACGAGTCACCTCCCCTGAGGAGATTCTTGAGTTTGTCGTCGGTCTTTCTGATAGACATAGATAAAAAAAGTTAGTAGGTAATAAGGTAATGATAAATAATTTATGGTATAATCTTTTTGAGTCCGTTTTTGATTGATCCCCAGAATCAGGTGAGAGAGAGATTGAGTTTGAATCCTTTGTGACTGGCTCCGTATCTCTGAGAGAGAATCAATGTCCCGATGATACCGGCGAAAATAGGATCTCCGATAGATGTTCCACTGATGAGATCGGAATCTTCTGGAGTACCAATGACGGAAGGGAGACGGAGAATCTCCTTGGAGAGTTCGACGAGATCTTTCATCTTCGCTCCACCTCCGGTGATGACGGCTCCTTCTGGGAGCATTCCATCTTTCCCAACACGCTTGAGTTCATTGTTGACGAAGTAGAGAATCTCACTGTATCTGGCTCGGATAATCTCGGCGAGATATTTCTTGGAGACAGTGGTTGTTTCATTTTTGGAAATCTTGGCGAGGTCAATTTCTTCATCTTTTACTTTTTTCTCATCTTTACCGAATCCGATGGAACCGTATTCGATCTTGAGTTTCTCGGCCGTGTCGATAGAGACGCGAGTTCCGAGAGCGATATCTGAAGTGACATGTTCTCCACCGATCGGTATGATCGATGCGAAAATGAGGGCGCCTTCTTCGTAGACGGCAACATCTGTCGTGCTCGCTCCGATGTCGATACAGACGACTCCGAGCTCTTTCTGACGTTTGGAGAGAACCGCTTCCGGTGCTGCGATGACATTCGGATAGATATCGAGAATATCGACCCCGACATCGTAGATACCTTTTTTGATATTACTGAGGATATTGCTGCTCACGCAGAATATATGACTCCGAACTTCGAGTTTCTTCGCGGACATCCCGATCGGGTTTTTGACTCCTGATTCATGGTCGAGCGTGAAACTCTCTGGGATAACTTTGAGGACGACTTTATTCATGAGATCAACCCCATTTTGAGACATATCGAGAACACGATTCACATCCTCTTCCGACACTTCTGAGTGTGGAACAGAGATAATCCCCGTATTGGTGATGACGTCTATATTGGTTCCTGAGAGAGAAAGATAGATAGCAGAGACTTGTTCTCCAGTCATACGCTCCGCCTCGGCGAGAGAGTCGTCGATATTTTTTTTGAATTCATCCATGTCGATGATATTGCCTTTACGGATACCATTGGACTTCGCGATACCAACCCCGAGCGCACGCAACTTCTTATCTTCTGTGAAAGTAGCGATAACGGTTTTGATCTTCGAGGTCCCTATATCTATGGCTGTGAAAGTTTCTCCAGATACCATATGTAGTAGTTGTTAGATAAGGAAATAAATAGGGCGTATAAAATATTTGTTCGGAGTAGGCCCTATAATAAAGCCATTCCTTTTGCTATCATACTTTTATAACGCGTGCTATTATACCCCACAACCCTCTTTTTTCAAATGGAAATAAAAAATAGAATTTGTAACTTTTCATTTGTCTTTTTGGCATTTTCCATATAATACCCCCACTTTTAATTCCAGTAATTTTATTATCATGCAAACAAGTTCGAAAAAAGTCAGTGCCTATATGGTTGAGTTGACTATCAAAGAAAACACCAAAGAAGTTGAAAAGGCTCGCGAGGAAGCGATTGAGCTCATCCGTAAGAATGCCAATATAAAGGGATTCCGCAAGGGGGCTCATATCCCGGAGGATGTGATCATCAAAGAATACGGAGAAGAGATGATCCGAGAACGAGCGGTCAATATGCTCCTCGATAAAATCTACCAAAAGGCCCTTCAAAAAGAGGGGATTGTGCCTGTATCTGCCGGGGCGGTCAAGGAAGTGAAGTCCGAGTCTCCACTCGAAGTGGTACTCGAAGTCGAGATCCTCCCGACGGCAGTTATCGATGAGAAAAAGATGAAAAAAATCAAGGTGAAAAAAACAGTTGTGAAGGTTGAGGAAGATGAGGTGACATCCACGATCGCCGAGATTGAAAAACGATTTACTCATTTCCATGATGCGGGAGCAGAGAGTACTGATGGATTCGATGCAAGTGCTGTTGCTATCGAGAAGGGAGATCGGGTGACGATCGACACACAGGGATTTGAGAAAAAAGACGGAGCAGCCATTCCTGAAACGAAAGTCAGCGCTTTTCCACTCGTGATCGGTTCTGGGTCATTTATCCCAGGATTTGAGGACAAAATGATAGGAAAGAAAGTGGGTGAGATAGCCGAATTTGATATCACTTTCCCGGCTGATTACCACGCTCCAGAATTTAAGAATCGAAAAGTATTCTTTATGACGACTATCTTCCGTATCGAAAAAGCACACAAGCCAACGTGGGATGAGGATTTCATCGAGAAATTGCGTGGAGTACGAACCGATTTTGAGGGATTCAAAGAAGTGCTCGCCAAAGAGATCCAAGGAGAGAAAGAATATCAGGCTCGAGCAAAGGATGAACATAATCTCCTCGAGGAACTTATGAAAATCACCGAACTCGAAGTCGGACCATCGCTCATCGAGAATGAGGTAGCTCGAGTCTGGGACGAACAGAAACATAATATCGAGTCCCAAGGATACAAGATGAGTGATTATCTCTCCCATGCCAAAAAAGACGAAGCCATGTACAAAGAGGAAGTTGTAAAACCAGAGGCGACTCGTCGTGTTAAAGCGGAGCTCATCCTCAAACGTGTCCGTGAGATGCTCGGTATCGAATCTGATGAGGCAGAAGTACAAGAAGAGGTGGCGAAAGTCATCGCTCAGTATTCAAATACTGATGTCATCACTCGACTCCGAGCGAAACTTATCCCAGGGGATGATTACTATGAAGATATCAAGAATCGGGTTACGTACCGGAAAGTTGTTGATAGTTTTTTTGAATAAATTATTTTAATATAACCCAAGTTTATGATACATACCATTCTCACCAAAATATTCGGTGATCCGTCTGAGAAACGAGTGAAACAATATACCCAGGATGTTGAGCAGGTGAAGATATTTGAATCTAAGCTCCGCAGTGAGCTTACGAATATCGACCTCGTGCAGGCAAAAACTCGCGAATTTATGGCGCGATTTGAGGGGCTTGATTATCGCCAAGATGAGGATTACAAACAAATCCGCAGTCTTTTGAATGAGATCAAACATGAGGCATTTGCGGTGCATCGGATCGCGTGTGAGCTCATCAACGGGCAGACTTTTGAACTCGGAGAAAATCATAGCGTGGTATGGAATATGGTGCCCTATGATGTACAACTCGTTGGAGCATCTGCACTCCATGATGGTTCGATTGCGGAGATGCGAACGGGAGAGGGGAAAACCCTCGTGGCAACCATTGCAGTGTATCTCAATGCACTTGCAGGGATTCCGGTTCACGTTGTGACGGTCAATGATTATCTCGCGAAGCGTGATGCGAGTGAGATGGGGATTATCTACAATACCCTCGGACTTTCAGTTTGAGTCATCGTCCATAATCAGCAACCAAGCGAAAAAAAGGAACAATACAATCGCAATGTCGTCTATGCAACTAATAACGAACTCGGATTCGATTATCTCCGCGATAATATGGCTCCAACCATTGAGCGTCGATCCATGGGACCGCTTTTCTTCGCGGTGATCGACGAGGTGGATTCTATCCTCGTGGATGAGGCTCGAACACCCCTCATTATCTCGGCTCCAGACTCAGAACCGACGACCAAGTATATGAAATTCGCTGCGATAGCGAAGAAACTTGAAAATACGAAACACTACAAGATCGATGAGAAAATGAAAACAGCTGCACTCACAGAAGAGGGGATTATGGAGATCGAACGAATACTCGGGATTGATAATATCTACGTTTCGGCTCATTATAATGACCTCCATCATATCGAAAATGCCCTCAAGGCAGAGACAGTGTATGAAAGAGATGTTGATTATCTGAATCGGAATGACGAGATCCTCATCATCGATGAACACACCGGACGTGTCCTCTCAGGACGACGCTATTCGGATGGGCTTCATCAAGCCATCGAAGCAAAAGAAAATGTGACAATTCAACAAGAATCTCGCACGCTTGCGTCCGTGACTTTCCAGAATTATTTCCGTCTCTATCGCAAGCTCGCGGGGATGACCGGGACTGCCAAGACCGAAGAAGAAGAATTTTATAAAATCTACCATCTCGAAGTTATCGTCGTACCGACGAATCGACCGATGATCCGAGATGATCGATCCGACCTCCTCTTCAAGAATGAAAAAGGAAAATTCACGTATGTGGTCAAACTCATCAAGGCATTCCATGAGGCGGGGCAACCGGCTCTCGTCGGGACGGTTTCTGTTGCCAAGTCTGAGTACCTGAGTGATCTCCTCACGGCAGAGGGAATCCCCCATAAGGTCCTCAATGCGAAGCAGGATGCGCATGAAGCGGATGTCATCGGTGCTGCCGGACAATTCGGATCGGTCACGATCGCGACCAATATGGCGGGACGCGGAACGGATATCAAGGTATCGGATGAAGTACGAAATCTCTCGGGAGAAGTGACTGTCGAATGACAGACGTACAAGCTCGGAGGACTCGCGGTAATCTGAACAGAAAAACATGAGACTCGTCGTATCGACAATCAGCTCAGAGGTCGTTCTGGACGTCAGTGAGACCCCGGACTTTCTCAGTTCATGGTGAGTCCGCAGGATGATATCATGCGGATATTTGGCGGAGACAAACTCTTTTCGATTTTTAATGCGCCAATGTTCGCATCTATCCCGGATCACGAGCCACTCCTCGAGTCTGGTATGCTGACCAAACGGATTGATGCGGTCCAGAAACAGGTTGAAGGACGCAACTTTGATATCCGGAAGCATATCCTCGAGTATGACGACGTCCTCAATCAGCACCGTCTCGTGATCTACGGCAAACGGAATCGCATCCTCGAAAAAGGCGATATCCACGAAGAAACGCTTGCCACTGTTCGCGAACAGGCAGAATCTTTCGTCGAAGGAGTCCTCTTCTCGGACGATAAATATGAGTGGGATTTTGACACACTTATCACTGAGGTGAATACATTTGCCGGCAGAGAGATTATGAAAGCCGAACACATCACCGATGGAGAAGACAAGGAACGAATCAAGGAAAATGTCGCCGATAAGTTTATTGAATTGATTGAATCTATCCGAGCGAGTGGCAAGGTAGAGGACTTCGCCGATTTCGAACGTCGTCTCACACTCCAATCCATCGACGAACTCTGGATGCAGCACATCGATGCGATGGCTCACCTACGAGAAGAGGTGGCTTTCGAAGGGTATGCCCAGAAAAATCCCCTCATCGTCTACAAAGAACGCGCCTTTGATAAATTTATCGCCCTCCTCAGTGAGATTGGATTCAAAGTCACCAAAGGACTTCTCACTGCATCACCAAGCCAACAGATCGAGCAAATCCAGATTGATGAATCCATGCTCCAAGCCCTCCTCGAGACGCCCGAAAGCGAGCTCCAGAATCTCAATGTGAACAATCTCCTCTCTGATGCCATGGCACAGAAATTCCAGAACTCTCCCGGAGAGAGTGATGGAGTGCGCGTCTATCAGGCGAATACTAAAACCGAACCAAAATCCCAATATAAAGATGTCGGACGTAATGATCCATGTCCGTGCGGAAGTGGCAAAAAATTCAAGCAGTGTCATGGAAAATAAGAAAAAGCCTTCCAAATGGAAGGCTTTTTCTTATTTAAAAATCTTGTGTTTGCGTCTGCATAACTGTGATTATACCGAGAATAGTGCGATTTACAATTTCTACAATTTCCCAAAAATTGTATCATAATTCACCTTCTTTGTATCATAATTTACCTTCTTTATGATGTTCTATGAGTCATGTTAGGGATGAGGCATGTATATCACGATAATTCATCGTATCCGTATTTTCTTCAAAGGCTCAAAAAATAGTATCAACAACATGAAAGAGGGTTTCATGAGAAAGTTTCTGTATTATCTCTAGAGGAGCATCCACACCGATAACTGATTCTATAACCTCCCTATTTACAACAGTATTTTCCATAAGATACGTATTAGGTAAATAAGTACTGTATTCTTTCGGATTATTATTATGTAATATAGTGATTTGGTAAGCTATGTCAAATTTATTTACTTTTCCACGGAGAAACTACTTTTTTCTCGGTCCGCAATCTGTCCGTCTTTGAGGAGAATAATCTCGATGGTGTGATGCCCAGGAACGAGATTAATAAAATCACCGGTTACTTTCGTGCCATCGAGCATCCACTGTGCCACGTCGTAGGGGATATTGGTCTCGAAACGGAGGCGGATTTGCTGTAATGTATCTGTTTTGGCAGTGTTTTTCTGGTAGACAGAACCATGGAGCGGACTGGTAATGCTGAGATAATCCTGGGTCTTGGAAACAGGAGTTGACGGCTTCGGATCCTGTCCGGTGGGTTCGAGTGTGTAGACGATACGGCGGAAAATCTCTCCAGCACCGGTTGCACCACTGACCCCTTTCATATTCTCACCACTCTTGTTGCCCGTCCAGACCCCAATCATATAGTGCGGTGTGAATCCGACCGCCCAATTGTCTCGAAAATTCCTCGAGGTTCCGGTTTTGACTGCCACTATCCTGTCCGCAAAATCAAGTGGGGAGTAGAGTGGGAATCCCGCGAGTTTCGCATAGCGATCAGTAAGGATAGAGTTGATCATATCGGTGTATTTGGAGTCGATGATTTTTTTGCAGGTTTCCGTAGATGTGGTAATCTCAAACGGACAGAACTGTCCATTGTTACTGAAAATCGTATAGGCTTGGAGGAGCTCGAAAAGGGAGATTTCACCATCTCCGAGGGTGAGAGCAAGACCATAGTGATCTGCATCCTTGGTGAGGGAGGTGATCCCGAGTGATCGGAGGAAGTCGAGGAGAGGCGTGACTCAAACTTTTTCAGCGATTTTTACCGCGGGGATATTGATACTCTCAGAAAGAGCTCTACGAAGGGTAATCTCACCTTTGTAGTCCTGCGTATAATTCTTGGGCTCGTAGCTGTAGTTTTCACTCGTTTTGTAGGCGATCGGGAGATCGAGAATCGTATCCTCGGGCGTGAGACCGAGCTTCTCGAAGGCGAGAACGTACGTGAATGGTTTGATGGTGGAGCCAGGTTGTCGGAGTGCGAGGGTCGTATTGACCTGACCGGCAGTCGATTCGTGATAGCTCGCTCATCCGATCATCACGCGCAGG
>CAZCYU010000040.1:0-4180 GCA_964503165.1 uncultured Candidatus Peribacteria bacterium
AAGGAAATGCCCCTCTCACCACTTCGCTCCGAGCGGTAGATGTCGTCGATCCGTCGGGCGTCACACTTCCTCGAGGGAACTATATTTGGTGGATTCGAGGAGCTGGATGAGTTCGGACGATCATCGGAACCGGTCCATCGATTGCATACAAATTCAACGAAGAAAGAAACTATACCGTATTTCTCAATATTATCTCAGCAAGTCGGAATAGTAAAGGGAAAACGGATGTTCTCCCTTTTAATTCCTCCATCAATATCAATGTCCTCCCAAAAGTCGGAAACGTGTACCTCGCCATCAATGGGAAGTACGTAAGCAATGAAGACACGGTTAAATTCACGCCTTCCGTCGGACGTCAGGGACTCCTCTTTGATGCCGCTGCTTCGACCCCTGCGAGTGGGACTACTTTTACCTACACGACCTGGGACTTCGGGAATGGGAATATCGTCCGTTATACCAATGGACCGTCCATCAGTCGTCAAGTATTCGCCAATGAAGGTATCTATAAAATGAAGCTTGAGATTACCACCAATGAAAATCAAAAAGTCGTTAAAGAGCTCAATATAGAAATCCGCGATCCTATCGCGTCTATCAAGGCAGACAAAACAGAGGGATCTCCGCAGGATGATTTCCATTTTTCTACCTATACTTCTTCATCGGTTGATCTCGGATATGGTTGGCAGATCGTCAGTCTCGAGGACGGCAAACTCCTCTATACTTCCAATATCCAAAATATCACCTACAAGTTCAAACGAACTGGGAAATATGCGGTCAAACTCAGAACCGTCGCACCAAACGGACGAGAAGATCTCGACACAACCGTTGTGACTATCGAGGGACGTGATCCGGTTGCTTTCTTTGACTTCAAGTCTGCGAATGCCGAAACACCAAATACGATACTCTTCGATGCCACCAAGAGTTACGATCCAGATAATCTCGACGCTTCGAATCTCAGTTTCGCATGGATTATCGATGGAGACCGAGTCAATCTCTCCAGCCCCGCACGAGGTGGAAGTATCGGGAAATTTACCTTCAATACCGTCGGGACGCATCATGTCACTCTCGAGGTAACCAACAAGGAGGGTAAGATGATCAGTTACAATAAAGATATCACTATCGATTCTCTTCTTTCTGTCAAACTCATCACCTCTCCCAAGATATCAACCATCGGATCTCCTGTGACACTCATCGCTGACGCGAGAGAAGCTCAGGCATTTGAGTGGCAGTTTGGTGATGGAGAAAATGACATCAGTACGAGCGGTCGAATCACCCATGTTTACAAAAAATCCGGGACATTCGATGTCTCACTCACGATCCGAGGGAAAGGCGCGCAGAGTACCAATACGATCTCTCGTAAGGTCTATGTTATGAGCAGTAATAGTCCTTTTGCGATCATCACCCTCAAACGGGACAATGAAGAAATCATCCCAACTTCCGGAGCGTGTGACGGACAAGAGGCATTCGTGATCGATCGGTCCAAGGCCATGACTATGAGTGCGGAAAATAGTGTCAACAACGATGGAACCAACGCCGGACTCTCCTACACTTGGAAGTACGGGAGCAAGAATTCTTCTCAGAGAGAATTCAGTTACAAGTTCGATGAACTTGGGTGCTTCCCTATCACTCTCACGGTCAGGAGTCAAAAAACTTCCAAAACGAGCACTATGACGTCATACGTCAAGATCGAGAATCTCCCACCGAGACTCTCCTCTCTCGGTATCTCTCCGGACAAAATCGAATCCGATCCAGTCACCGTAACCGTGACGGCAAATAATGCCGCCGATGATGATGGAGCGATTGTTTCCTACATCTGGTATTACTACACCGAAGATGATCCAGAGCCACAGGATTTCCGTATCACACGATCACCGAAGACTGTCTTCGTCCTCCCACGAGTAACGGGGAA
This sequence comes from uncultured Candidatus Peribacteria bacterium, assembly GCA_964503165.1. Taxonomy (GTDB): domain Bacteria; phylum Patescibacteriota; class Gracilibacteria; order BD1-5; family UBA2023; genus CAZCYU01. The sequence goes on from CAZCYU010000040.1 coordinate 1,904, forward strand.
ATATTTCTTCGCAGTTATCCTTGAAGACTCCAATGGAACCAAGGTAAACAGTGAGGATATCACCTCTGAGCGATTCTCGATTTCTCTCACGTCCGACAGTATCAACACACCGATTATCAGCCTCAAGACATCAAGCACGAGCATCTCTACCGGACAGAAAGTCGATTTCAACGTGACGGTGAAAAATATCCTCGGATCCGATATCGCGACCAAGGCAGAGTATAAATGGGATTACAATGGAGATGGATTCTACGAAGAAACCACCAATGTCCCAAAAGCGAGTCATACCTATGACATGCCGGGGAGTTTCAATGCCAAAGTCAAAGTCACCTACAAGGGTGTCTCCAATACCAAGTACCAGACGATCGTGGTCAAAAATGAAATAACTCCGAATCTCGAGTACGTCGCGATCGGCAAGAAATTCGTCTTCTTCAACACCACGAGAGGACTCTACACGAGCGCCAAATGGCGTATCGGGGATGTAACTTCAACCAATCCAGCCTCTTTCGTCTATGACGCAGAAAAAGAAGGAACCATGCCAACAGACGTGAAACTCGAGGTCTCTGATGGGACTCTAAGCAAGAGCATTACCACCTCTCTCAAAAAAGACACGATCAATGCTCTCCGGCTCAAAAGAAATGAAGACAAACTTGTCTACTTCTCCTACCCTCTCGCTGACAACGATACTATTCGTGTTTCCGATCCAGCCGATCGGGTATTCATCTATCTCGGAGAATCTCGAGGACAGATCACGAAGTATGTCATCGATACCAATGCACGAGTCGATTCGGATCTCAATGGAGAAACCGGAGACGATGCCGATAACAGAGGGACAGACTCCGCCGCAAACGGAAGTCCGTTTGCTATAAAGAATATGGATTCCAGTATCAAGGAACGTCTCGTGAAACTCAGTCTCTACGATGCAAACAATAAAGTCATCGCGACCAAAGATATCAAAATCATCTACGAATTCGCCGATGATATCTCTGCCGATACCCTCTCCGGAGCACTCGATACTGTTCCCAAAGACATCTCCGAGATCGACAAGGCCAACATGGAGAAGCTCAAAGACCTCATCCGTAACACCAAAGAACAGGATCGACTCAAGATGATGCAATACCTCGCTCTCCTCCAAGAGAACTGGTTCGACACCCGAGAGAAAACCAAAATCATCATCGATTTCGAAACGTACATCGACTCGACATCTCCAATCGATGCCAAGATGAAGGAAGAATTCTATTCTATCCTCGAGGGATTCTTGATGTCGGACAATCAAGTCAAGGATGACATCACCCTCGCGACCAAAGTCCTCAAATCCCTCATTCCCAAGACCAACCCAAGTTATACACAGATTATGAAAAACATCGATGAGATCCTCTCTCATCCAACCAATATCACACTCAACAAAGAACTTGGGACATTCATCCTCGACGCTATCAAAAATGATTCCACGATCAATAATCAGGACAAACTCACGATCAAATCACAACTCGAGGTCATCATCAACGGAGGACAAAACAATGTCCCTCAAAAAGATGTCGTAGAGGCGGAAGGTTCATCCTCTATTCTCGGATTCATCATCGGATTCTTGAAGCTCTTCGGATACCTCCTCCTCCTTATCCTCGCGATCTTCCTCGGTGGATTCGTCTACTTCAGGATGTTCAATAAAGACGAAAATATCGGATTTCAGGATTTCCTCATCGAGAAGCTCTTTAACAGGAAACAAGAGGATTTCAATGCGGATATCATCACGAGTTTCACACCGGAGCCAAACAAACCGATCATAGATCCGCTCCAGACCCTCTCGACTCCTCCAGAAACCGAAGAGGAACCGACAACAGCATCAGAATCATTCACGAGTTCAGAACTCATTTCTGAATCAGAATCAATTACCGAACCGGAATCAACTACTGAATCAGAATCAATTGCCGAGAGTATGGAAACACCCGAAATATCCACAGAATCAACCGAAGCAATCGAACCGTCACCCAATCTCGATACCGGGATACCCGACTGGCTCAAACAGACCACTTCTCTTGCTGGGATGGAAGAAGAATCAGAATCAATTCCAGAATCTCTCCCAACTCCCGAGTCAGAAATTACTCCTGAACCAGAAACCGTTTCTGAACCAGAACCTGTAGAACTCGTAGAGACAAAAGATCTTTTGTCTCCAGAACCAACGCCGGAGAAACAAGAGGAGATCGTCTCAGACGATCTCGGTGAACTCCCAGACTGGATGAGTGGACTCAATCAGGATGCCCTCCAGGAGGAACTCCA
>CAZCYU010000041.1:0-11596 GCA_964503165.1 uncultured Candidatus Peribacteria bacterium
CGGCGCTCATCGTGGCGGCGGGGGCATTCGCGGCACAGGGGTATTTTGATTTCTGGGGTATCCTCGCTTGTGTATTTGTGGCGAGCGTGCTCGGAGATATATCAGGATACTTTATCTCCCGCCGGTATGGGAAGAGAATCCTTATGTGAATTGGTTTTAAATCAATACTCTCCTCGTCCAATTTCTTGGCCCTCGAAAAGATCTTCAAGAATCGCTCCATCTCGGCTATCTTTTATAGTCGATTCCTCCTTACCCATCTCTGACCGTCTATCAATATCCTCTCCGGCTTATCGAAGATACCTCGAACGAAATTCATCACCTATGACGTAATTGGAGAGATTCTGTATGCGGTTATTTTCACGAGTCTGGGGTATGTATTTGCCAATCAATGGGAAATGATCTCGAGTATATCACAGGATATTATCTCGATCCTTGTCCTTTCAGTCCTCTTGCTCATACTTTTGGCTGTTTTATGGAGGATGCGGAATGGGAAAAGGAAGTAGAGACGCGGATTCATCGCGTCTGTACTAAAAAATTTTACTTTTTTCCTCATTTGTGGTAATATAAAAGGGAATATTTCTAAAAACTCAGTACCATGTTTCTTCCACTCCTCCAAAATATCTGACTCAATGAAAATGAATCGAAGGTATACCTTGCCTGTCTTGAGCTCGGAAATGCTCATGCATGACGTATTATCAAGCATAATTGATTGGCTCGAGCAACCGTCTACGATGCACTGGAGCGACTCATCAAGAAGTGACTGGTGAATAAAATGACGAGAAAAGGAACGACGATATTTTCACCGGAGGATCCTGAAAGATTGGAATATATTTTGGAAATGCAGTCAAAGAGTCTCAAAACCGTGAAAAAAAATCTTGATTCTGTGCTCCCACAATTGAAAAAGCTCAAAAATCCCTATATGCGACTCCCGTCTGTCCGAATATATGAAGGGATCGAGGGGATACGGACAGTCCTGAATGATTCGCTCACTGCGAAGGAGATTATCTATACCTATGTGAATGTTGATGCTATGGAAAAACATATAAAACAAATCAATGATGAGTATCTGGAAAAACGTCAAAAAAATATTATCCGAAAAAAGGGACTCCTCGTTGATACGTCTTTTTCGAGAGAACGCATGAAAGGATATGACACAACTGTTACGGAAGCGAGATTCCTCTCAAAAAGTACGACCCCGTTTCATATCGAGATGAATATATATGATGGGAAGATCAGTTATCTCACCTATCGGGATAAAAATCCCCTCGGGATTATCATCGAAGATGAGGATATATATCGGATTCATCGGAGTACGTTCGAACTCTTATGGGAACAGTCAGAAATAGTATAATGACAAAATATACTCAAAATAAAGACAAAATATATTCAAATATCTATGAATAATTCGATTACAAATATCTCAAGAACCCTCATAACTTGATGAGTCCAAGCCGTCAAGGATTTTTATACTGTCGAGAAACCGGACAAATTGACGCGAAAGGGATGACTCCAGAGTGTGGATTATTTTTCAAACGTACATTTCTCGGATACAGAAGCCGTTATCGCGATAGGCGGAGAGGCAAAGAAGAAGCCAAAATATCCATCCAGTACGATTGCCCAGATGGCGCTCTGGGCACTGCGGAAACAGGCGGAGTATGAACTCCCGATAACGATAGCACTGAATCTCGCTCCAGCCCTGGAATTCAACGAGATAAGCAAGAAAAGTTTTTATTCCGAAAAAGAGCAGAGATCAAGGATCATCAGTGATCTGAAACTATTCGGGGCAACCCCGGCAGAAGTTGCTCGAGTGAGATTCGATCTGAGTACCCAGAATCCGAAATACCTCAATCTCATACAATCAATCAAATCAGGAGACATGAAAGTATTTCCTCTCTATGAAAAACTATTTAGTGTCTTCGGTAGGGATACTGAGTTTACCCAGGATATAGAGCGATGTATTCCCGAACAGGTAAAGAATGGAGAATGAGATTCCTCTTTCCATTATGCCCTTATCGAGATACACGAGATCATAGAGGCCTACAAAAAAGGACAACGAATCAAAATCGGATACGAACGGGAAAAACTCTATGATGAGGTTTTCTTGAAAATCCTCGATGGGAAATACCCGGAACTCCTCGATATCACCCGAGAATTAAACGGTCAACAGAGCGAAGAGAAGGCTCCGAGGTGAGATGAATTATTTGGATCCGTGTACTGGGATGAGCGAGCCGACCGCAACAGTACCAGACTCCGAGAGAAACTCATCTACAAAAAGAGGCTCCAACAACTCCTCTACGCGACACCAGTCATTGTATGACTGATAGTTTGATGAGAATATCATCAATATAGGATGAGTCAAGTAAGAGAACAAGCTTATAGAGCAGCTCTTTGGAATCAAGGAGCAGGTGTACTTGTAGAATTCAATCAGATCGATAATTTAAATCAAAAGGCAAAATGACTTGATTATACTGTTAATTTTTTTCCGTGAAGGGGTGTTGTATATGAATGAAAAGATAAAAAGGTAAAAGCAATGCAAGATGTTGGTAGTAGTATTGCTATAAGTCTTGCAGATTATGTGTATGGCAAAATCGAAACCACAAATGATATAGAAATACATAATAATAAAAGTACTCTCATAGCTTCTCGTTGGGTATCATTGGAGATAGCAAAAATGCTGGAAGAAGAAAAATTTGAAAAATATATTATGAGTTATAATTTTGATAGTGGATTTCTTTCGAAAGAATTTTATAATGAAATGGTAGGAGATCCAAGATTTGCAAAGATATTTAAACTCTATACCGGCGAAGATTGGAAAAATACTCCCGAGTTTAAAAACAAGGTTTTTTACTGGTATAGTAAATAAATATCGTCGGATGGTGACGATATATTTTGAGCTCTCTGTAGAGAGCTTTTTTTATTTTTAAGAAAAAATGCTCTTGCATAATTACAATTATATATATGATACCTGTCAAAGGATATGCTCAAAAAAGAAATCATATCTAAAAATAGTTTCTTAATTTTCCCCCCATGTACCCAATCCTCCCAACCGAGACTCTCATCGAAACCAAGACCTGTCGTCATTGTGGTGTGTCTTTTTCAATCACGGACAAGGATATCGAATTTTATGATAAAGTTTCGCCGAGTTTTGGTGGTGTGAAATACCAAATTCCAACGCCTACTCTTTGTCCTGATTGTAGACTAAAAAGAAGATTATCATTTAGAAATGAAAGAACTCTTTATAAAAGGAAATGTAATGCAACTCAAAAAGATATTATATCAGTATATAGCCCTGATAAATCATATAAAGTATATCATCAAGATTATTGGTGGAGTGATAAATGGGATGCGATGGATTATGGTAATGATTTTGATTTTAATAAAAGTTTTTTTGAGCAGTTTGAAGACTTGATAAAAAATGTTCCGTCAATTGCATTATGGGCTTTTCAGTGAGAAAATGCAGAGTATAACAACAATTGTTACAAAATAAAAAACTCTTATATGTCATATAACTCTGATTTATGAGAAGAATATTATTATTCATACATTACTGAAAACTCTAATCGTATTTTTGATTCATCATATATATATAATTGTGAAAATTGTTACCAATGTACAGATTTAACTGATTCCTTTAATTGTTATTTTTCTAGTAGTATAACAGATTCTTCTGATTGTTATTTTTCTTCAAATTTAACTAATTGTAAATTTTGCTTTTGATCACATTGATTAACAAATGCTGAATATGTGTGGTTTAATAAAAGAATATCAAAAGATGAATGGTTAAAATTATTTACTGAAAATTTTATATCTGAGAATGTAAATGAAAATATCAATAAATCCAAAAAAATAAATTTAAAAGTTCCTAAGAAGTATGCAAATATAATTAATTGTGAAAATTGCGTGGGCGATTACATATGAAATAGTAAAAACATACAATACTCTTATGGAATACAAAAATCAGAGAATATAAAATATACTTGATATGTTGTTTTCTGAGTCAATGATGTATATGATTCTTATGCGTTATGAGATGTTAAGTTATCTTACGAGGCAAATGAATGATGAGTAAATATCAGTAGATCGGCATTTATAAAAAATTCTATGGAATGACTCGAAAAGTCATTTTATACTTTCTTTTGTTGACACAATTCATCTAATCTATTTTGATGTATTGGTTTAAAAAATAAATCATATTGTATCTTGAATAAACAATATACCAAAGAAGAATATGAGGCTCTTGCCCCGAAGATTATTGAGCATATGAGGAAAGCCTGAGAGTGGGGAGAATTTTTCCCATCATCAATCTCTCCGTTTGGATACAACGAAACAGTCGCACAAGAATATTTTCCGATGACCCGTACAGACGCGATTAATTGCGTCTCTCCAGATAACAAACCGATTTTCAACTGGTCCGACTACGAGGCACCATTTCCTCGAGTCGAGAAAGTCATCCCGGCTGCGAAATTGCCAGAGGATATAGTGAAGATTCCGGATGATATCCTTAATTGGGCAATCGAGTGTGAAGTGACTGGCAAACCATTCCGAATAATCAAACAAGAACTCGAATTTTACCGCAAACACAACCTCCCGATTCCTCGCCGTCATCCGGATCAGAGACACTTGGATAGGATGGCTCTCCGGAATCCTCGGAAGCTCTATGAGAGGAGGTGTGATAAATGTGAGAAAGATATGATGACGACCTATAGTCCAGAGAGGCCAGAAAGGGTATATTGTGAAACTTGCTACAACAAAGAAATTTATTAACAGATAATCATAATTCTCATGTACCCAATCTTCCCAAACGAAACTCTCGTCGAAACCAAGACCTGTCGCCACTGCGCGATTTCTTTTCCGATTACGGACAAAGATCTCGAATTTTATGATAAAATTTCACCTGTTTTCAATGACAAGAAATATTCCATCCCAACCCCGACCCTTTGTCCGGATTGTCGACAACAAAGGAGAATGAGTTTTAGAAACGAGAGAAATCTCTATAAAAGAAAATGTGATGCGACAAACAAAGATATAATATCAAATATTTCTCCAGATAAAAAGTATAAAATTTATCATCAAGATTATTGGTGGAGCGATAAGTGGGATGCGATTGATTATGGACAGGAATTTGATTTTGGAAGAAGTTTTTTCAAACAGTTTGATGAGTTACTGAAAGCGGTTCCACAAATGTGATTATTGGTAGCACAAAATATAAATAGTGAATATGTAAATTATTCGGCAAATACAAAAGATAGTTATTTGATTTTTGCTTCAAGTCAAAATGAAAATTGTATGTATTCCAGATGGATAATGAATTGTAAGAATTTAGTTGATGCAAATAATTGTAGTAATTGTGAAAATTGTTACGAATGTGTTGATTGTATAAATATTTCATCTTCAAAATATTGTATTTGATGTGTTGATTCAAATAATTGTTTTGCAAGCTATGATTTAATGTGATGTAATAATTGCATTTCTTGCTCACTACTGAGAAATAAGAGTTATTGTATTGATAATGTGCAATATTCAAGAGAGGATTTTATGAAGAAAAAACAAGAGATAAAAATAAATTCAGATTTATTAAAAAAGACAATACAAAAATGAATTCATAGATCTCAATATAAACTAAATACTGAAAACTGTACTTGAGAATATATTACTAATTCAAAAAATATATTTGCTTGATTTGAAGTAGAAAATTGTGAAAACTGCAAATATATAACAAATGCTCTAAATCTTAGAAACTCACAAGATATTGATTTTCAGGCTTTTGATGATGAACTTTGTTATGAAGTTTTATGAATTGAAAACACTTATAATACATTGTTTTCATATTGAATCTTAGAAGCAAAAAACGTGATTTTATCTTTTACTTGTTTTGGTTGAAATCCTAATCTCTTCGGGTGTATCGGTCTCCGAAATAAATCCTACTGTATCCTCAACAAGCAGTACACCAAAGAAGAATATGAGACACTCGTGCCGAAAATTATTGAACACATGAAAAAGACTGGAGAATGGGGGGAATTCTTCCCGTCATCAATGAGTCCATTTGGATACAATGAAACGGTAGCGCAAGAATATTTTCCATTGTCCAAAGAAGTAGCGACAATGAATAATGTTTTTAATTGGTCAGATTATGAGGCACTATTTCCAGTGGTGGCAAAAATAATCCCTGCATCGAAATTACCAGATAATATCAAGGATATTCCAGACGATATCCTGAATTGGGCGATTGAGTGTGAGGTTACCGGGAAACCATTCCGGATTATCCGCCAAGAACTGGATTTTTACCGCAAACATAATCTCCCAATTCCGAGACGACATCCGGATCAGAGGCACTTGGATAGGATGGCTTTCCGGAATCCTCGGAAACTCTATGAGAGGAAATGCGATAAATGTGAAACGGAAATGATGACGACCTACAGTCCAGAGAGGCCAGAAAGGGTATATTGTGAAACTTGCTACAACAAAGAAATTTATTAACAGATAATCATAATTCTCATGTATCCAATCCTCCCAACCGAAACTCTCATCGAAACCAAAACCTGTCGCCATTGCGCGGTTTCTTTTCCGATTACGGACAAGGATATGGAGTTTTATGACAAAATTTCACCGGTTTTTGGTGGTGTAAAATACCCGATCCCAACTCCGACTCTCTGCCCGGATTGTCGACAACAAAGGAGATTGTCATTCCGCAATGAGCGGAGTCTCTATCACCGGAAATGCGATCTGACTGGGAAAACGATTATTTCTATTTACGCCCCTTGCGAAATGAAATGAAGCATGGAAGTACTCTTGGGGTGCTCGCCTGATAAACCATATACCGTCTACAATAAAGAAGATTGGTGGAGTGATAAATGGGATCCGATGGATTACGGACAGGAATTTGATTTCACTAAAGGATTCTTTGGGCAATTTGATGCACTTTTTAAGAAAGTGCCCCAGTTGAATCTCACCGCCTCTTTTGGTTCTGAGAACTCTGAATATGCGACTTTTTCATGAAAGATGAAGGATTGTTATATGGTGTATGCCGGATGGATAATGGAAAAAACCATGTATTCGTCGAGGATGATCAATGCGAACTCTGTCGTCGATGCACTGGATGGTACCAATCTGGAACAGTGTTACCAGGTCCTCAATTGCGAAGGATGTTTCGGATGTATGTACTGCATAAATTCGAGTAACTGTCGGGACTCGTCATTTTTGTATGATTGCGAAAATTGTAGCAACTGTTTCCTCTGTTATAATCTCATTGGGAAACAGTATCACATAGAAAATAAGGAATATTCGAAAGAAGAATATCTCAAAAAGGTGGAGATGCTGAGAGATGAATATTTTACACTCTGATGGCAGACTTTTGATGCAATTAAAAGCAAGGCTATAAATAAAAATCTCATGATGATGAATTGTGAAAATTCTATAGGAGATAATCTGAAGAACTGCAAAAATTGTTCCAATATTTTTCATTTTGAAAATTCGGAAAACTGCAAATATACAGAAAACGGATGAATGATATGCAATAATACCTATGACGGGATCTGATTATGAGAATATCTCGATCTCGGATATGAGATAGTGGATGCCTGACTGAATGCACTACTGATTTGTTTCGGGATAACGTGCTATACGTGCAATCACAGTTATTATAACTTCAATTGTCATAATTCCTCATACCTGTTTGGCTGCATCGGTCTCCGCAATAAATCCTATTGCATTCTGAATAAACAGTACACCAAAGAACAGTATGAAGCACTCGTGCCGAAAATCATCGAGCATATGAGCAAGAGGGGAGAATGGGGAGAATTTTTCCCATCATCCATTTCTCCGTTCGGATACAATGAAACCATTGCGCATGAGTATTATCCTCTTAGTAGAGAACAAGCCCTCAACCACAAACCCCCTCAGTCCCCCCTGTCCGGGGGAAGTAACTCCTCCCTTGATAAGGGGAGGTTGGGAGGGGTTTTCAAATGGTCCGACTACGAAAATCCCCGTCCAGAGGTAACAAAAACAATCCCTGCATCAAAACTTCCGGACGACATCTCGAAAATCCCCGATGATATTCTCAATTGGGCGATTGAATGTGAAACAACAAAGAAGCCTTTTCGTATCGTCAAACAAGAGCTCGAATTTTACCGAAAACACCATCTGCCAATTCCACGAAAACATCCGGATCAGAGGCATCTGGATCGGGTGAATCTCAGGAATCCACGGAAATTACACAAGAGGAAGTGCGATAAATGTGGCATTGATATAATAACGACATCTACACCAGAAAGAAAAGAGATAGTGTATTGTGAGTCTTGTTATAATAAAGAAGTAATTGGATAATCTTTCAGACAATCTAGTAGAGACACGATTAATCGCGTCTCTACTAGATTATTTTTTTACTTTTGGAGAAAAATCTATATAATCCCTCCACTTTAAAATATATCTCAATTCCTCTACGATTTATGGCTTCTACAGAAACAATTATCCGATTTGATAAAGTGACCTTTGAATTTGGACTCAAGACGATCCTCGACGAGGTGAGTTTCTCTATCCGGGAAGGGATGAAGATGACAATCATGGGACAGAACGGTGCTGGGAAAAGCACGATGTTCAAGATGATGATGGGCGGGTTCAAACCAAAATATGGGACAATCAGTATTGATAAGAAACTCCACATCGCCATCTCTCATCAGGTTATGCCAAGCGAGGACAAGGGTCTCACGGTGCAGGCTTTTTTCCGCAAGTATTTCGCAGATGATACGATCTTCAATATCGATGCGCGTATCGCGGAAGTCCTCGAGGTGGTGAATCTCAAGGCACCGCTTGATAAGATTATCGATGCTTTTTCGGGTGGACAACAGGCGAGACTCCTGCTCGCAGCCGCCCTCATCCAGAAACCGGATATCCTCCTCCTCGATGAGCCAACCAATAATCTCGATCGTGCTGGGATCGACCATCTGACCGACTTTCTCCGAGCGTACAAGAAGACCTGTATTGTCATATCGCATGATGCTGAGTTCCTCAATGCCTTCACGGACGGAGTCCTCTATCTCGATATCTTCACCAAAAAAGTCGAGCAGTATGTCGGGGATTACTATGATGTGGTTGAACGAATCAAGGCTCAGATAGAACGGGAAAATATGAAAAACGCACAACTCGCCAAAGTTGCCCAAGCCAATAAAGAACAAGCCAATGTCTTCGCTCACAAATGAGGGAAGCTCCGTCTCGTCGCCAAGAAGATGCGAGAAAAGGCCGAAGAGCTCGAGGATGCGATGGTCGATACTCGCCGAGAAGATCGCGCGATTCGTGCATTCGAGATCCCGATGCAAGAAGATGTCGCTGGAGAAGTTCTCGGTGTCTCATCAGTCACAGTTATCAAGGATCATGAGGTAACTGAAAAAACGGTTGATATTTCCCTCTACAAAGGGCAACATCTTCTCCTCTCCGGACCCAATGGAGTCGGGAAGAGTACCCTCCTCGAATCCATCGCCAATGGCAAAGCAAAATGAGCTCATATCGCACCGGGTATCCGTGTCGGATACTACCGTCAGGATTTTTCCACGCTCAATTTCGATGAGACCGTCTATGAATGTCTCTCAGCAGCCATCAAAGAATCGGGCAAAGAAGTCATAGAACAACAACTCCGATCGACCGCAGCCGGGTTCCTCATCACGGGAGAACTTATGAAATCACAGATCAGATACCTCTCAGAATGACAAAAGGGTCTCGTTTCTTTTGCGCGACTCGTCCTCCTTGAACCTGGACTCCTCATCCTCGATGAGCCGACCAATCATATCAACTTCCGCCATCTTCCGATCATCGCCGAAGCACTCGATGCCTACGAAGGTGCCATGGTACTCGTCTCCCACGTCGACGAATTCGTCTGGCAGATCCGCATCGATGACGAACTCGATCTCGGAAGATAATTTCTAATATCTCGACTATGCTACAAAAAGATAATTCCGGAACTGTGCAAAAACGAGGATCTATTCTTCTCTATGTCCTCTTTCTCACCTCTTTTCTTATCCTCTTTTTTGCTGGATTTCAGAAAGAAATAGAGAAAACGCTTGAGAAAACCGTAACGACGGAGAATTCTGTTCGTGATCAGTCAACTCTGGAGGATATCTTCGCTTGACTCAAAAATAATCCAGTCTCCACTCCGGAAGGTCTCCCGTCTGATGTAAGTCTCGGAGCTTTTGATTTTAATGATATCAGTTTTTCCGGATCTCTCGGCTTGAATGAGACTCGAGAATACTGGGTAACGGCTGCCGGATGAGGTCCACTGACTCTCACTCTCTCTGAAGGTGGACCGGTTTTTTATCGACTCGCAGCCTTTAATTCTGGAGCTGAATCAAGTGCGACGATTTTCTCTTCATGATTGGTTACAAATACGAGTACAATAACACTTTCTGGATCGGCTGATCGGCATATCCTCACGATAGAATCCCTCGCAAATCAGGTCAAATATACACTCGCCAAGGGCGAAGCGAGTGTGATGGCATCATCCAATTTTTATCTATTATCCCGTGAAATTAACGGTTCTTCGAGATCAGAAGAGATCGTGGAGGTGGTGAATTTTCTACCGAAATCGTATTCCACTATAAATTATGATACATTGGGAATGTATTTAAAACAGTAGAGATTATTTAAGATTTCCGACATCGATTTGTCGGATTTTGAGTTGATTCTGGATAATCTGGTTAAGAATCGCAGAGTCTTTGAAAAAATTGAACGTGAACCAAGAAAGGATAACAAGTCAGAGGACCGTCCCGACGGCGAAAAGTACCCCGAGGAGGATATTGTATCCGATGAGTTTCCATTTACTTCGATGGAGCTCCAGATACTCGTGTTTTTCGAGGATTTTGAGGGTTCGGGTGAGTTCTTTGAGGGTCGCATCAAGACCCTTTGTGGTCTTCAGGAGCTCTTGTTGTGTTAGAGAGTTTAGGAGGAGTTCTTTCTCAACGAAAGCCACCTCTTTTACGATATTCTTTTCCATCATTTTTTTGTCTGGCACTGTTTTTTTCATATATTTTAAATTACAATATATAGGTTATTTAATCCATCCCTCGACGAAATCATTGATGACACTCGTGAGTTTTTTGGGATCGTGTCGGATGAAATCATCTTCACTCACGACATCGCGCTCGACGATTTTGTAGGATTTGTCAGCGAATTTGGATATATCGGTAATCTGTACCGGTTGTTTGTTTTCGAATTTTCGGTATCGTTCGATGAGTTCTTCTCCGATGGGAGCATTGTTGACGAGGACATAGTCGATGGTATGTTCTCCGATATATTTCTCGATCACCCGGACGAAATCTTCCACTTCGAAATTATTCGTCTCTCCATGCTTTGTCATGACATTGCATATATAGAGTACCTTCGCATTTGATTTCTGAATCGTCTCTCGGATGCCGTCGATGAGGAGATTGGGGACGATACTCGTATAGAGGTCACCCGGACCGATGATGATATAATCCGAATTGAGCAACGCCTCTCTAGCTCTCGGGTTGAGCTCCCCACCACCGACGAGGAAAGCGTCACGGATAGAGAGATTTCCATCGTGTTTCGGGATGTCGATATTGGTCTCTCCGATGATCTGTGTGCCGTTTTC
>CAZCYU010000042.1:0-8772 GCA_964503165.1 uncultured Candidatus Peribacteria bacterium
GATGTTTGATTACTGCAAAAATGGATCGAAGAAATGGGGTGGTAGGTTCAAATCCCCCATCCCATCGGAGCACACAAAAAATAATCCCCGCTTTTTCAAACGGGGCTTAATTTTTTCTGGTGCCCTGGGGGGGACTTGAACCCCCACACCTTTCGGCATACGCACCTCAAGCGTACGTGTATACCAATTTCACCACCAGGGCTTATGTATTATGGTGCACCCAGTAGGAGTCGAACCTACAACCAACGGCTTCGAAGGCCGGCACTCTATCCAGTTGAGCTATGGGTGCAAAAGTTACTCTTTCATTGAAATGCGGGTGCGAGTATATAGATTTTCTCTGAAATGTAAAATTTTTTCGAAATTTTCTCTATTTTCCCTTTCCCTTTGGGGTTTTCTGACATGTCTGGATTATTTTTTCGATGGAATTCCACACTCATTTCGTTGATTTCTGAGACCCCTTCTCTTTTAGACGATCGGATAGCTTCGTGTCTGAAAGTATCTGCGAGAGAGATTCTCGCATATTTTCGGCACTGAGCGGTCGGAAGAAAGTGGCCCGAGTTTCGTCAACTACCTCAGAGAGACTCGGAATATTGGAGCATATAATCGGGAGATCATACTCGATAGCTGAGAGGAGAGGGAATCCTGACCCTTCATAAATGGAGGGGAGAATATATACTTTCGCTCCTTCATAAAAAAATGGGAGTTCTTCCGGAGCTATGTGTCAGAGGACATGAACCCGACTCTGAAGAGAGAGCTCGATGATCGTGTTGCGCACTTCGTGATAGGTGGGAAGCTCTCTCCCGATGATGACGAAATCGATATCCGCTCATTCAGCGATGATCTCGCTATACGCCCGAATACACCTCGGGAGATTTTTGTACTCCCGGATATCTCCGACGAAAAGAATGTACGGTTTTTCTATCCCCTGCTTCGTCAGATATCTTTTCGTTTCTTCTTGGATATTTTCCTTTCTCCCTCCCCCGATTGATGGCGTGATAACTACTATTTTTGTCTCGGATATATTGAAAGTCTCGACGATATCCCGTGCCGTATACTGACTCCAGACGATAATTCGTTTGGCATACCTGACGGCATGCGTGAGCAAAAATCGGTACATATAGCGTCCGAGTCCTTTCGCAGTGTTTTTGTCCGGATAAAACAGATCCCTGAGATCGGAGACGGTGATGATGTACGGACGAATATACAGAAACGGTACATGAAAATGCGGGAAATATATACAATCGAGTTTCGCCTTATAGAGGCTCCAGACAAAGGAAATCTGTGCCGAGAGCGATCCGACCGATGGGCGAACCAATACTTTTTGGAATCAATTATCGGGAAGGGATACTTGAGAAAATTGTGGCTCATGAAAAAAAAGAACATACTCGTCATCCCCCCCATCCCGCCCGAGATGTGTGAGAATATCCGAAAGGAACCCGTCATGTGGGAGGGCAGATGGATCACTCATCCGACAATCTATACCGATGCGCATACAATCAAAATGATTAAGAACTTTTGTATAATATATGGATTTTTTGCATTTCTTCAATATAATCTCATCAAAAGATACCTTTTACCCTCGTCCATCATCACTATGCTCCCCATCAAACTCAATAGCGAAGCCAAAACCTATATCCGCATCAAAGTGACGACTAAACAGCCCAAAACCGAATATATGAGCACGCTTGACGACGGTACCATCAAAATCCGCCTCCGAGCTGTCCCCGAACGAGGTCGGGCCAATGCCGAACTTATTCGATTCATCTCAGAGGAGCTCGATATCTCCAAAGACCGCATCGAAATCATCGCTGGAGCATCGGATACGACCAAGCTGGTGCGGATTTCCTAAAAAATTCAAAATTTTTTAGGATTTTTTTGTCTTTTCTTTATAATACCGACCATCCTTTTAATTTATTCCCAAGTACAACACTATGGATTTTGCAACAATGAGTCTCAAAGAACTTATACAAGCCATAAAATCAGGCAAAACAACTCAAAAAGAAGTGTATAATCACTTCCTCGGTCAGATCAAAACACTCGATTCGAAGCTCCAAGCCTTCAATGTCGTGCATGAAAATTTTGAGGAAAAAGATATATCATCTCCTCTCGCAGGAGTCCCTATCGGAGTCAAGGATGTCTTCTGTGAGAAAGGAATCGAAACCACGGCATCATCAAAGATGCTCGCAGGATTCAAACCACCGTATGATGCGACGGTCATTTCCCGTCTCAAAACGGCAGGATTCTCCAGTATCGGGAAACTCAATATGGATGAGTTCGCGATGGGAGGAAGTGGAGAAAATAGTGCCATCCGTATCACTCGCAATCCGTGGGATACTGATCGGATTCCCGGAGGATCCTCCTCTGGATCAGCCTCAGCAGTCGCATCGGGGATGGTACCGGCTGCGCTCGGGACCGACACGGGTGGATCGATCCGCCAACCGGCGAGTATGTGTGGGATCGTCGGGTTCAAGCCGACCTACGGACGCAACTCCCGAAAAGGCGTCATGGCGATGGCAAGCTCGCTCGACACTCCCGGGACTTTAACCCGCACAGTTGAAGACGCAGCATTCCTCTATGAGATCATGGCAGGATACGATATCGGAGATTCAACGAGTCTCGATGAACCTGTGAAGATTAATCCCTCAATCTGGGATCGGAAAGATCTCAAATGAATCAAAATCGGAGTCCCGAAAGAATACTTCATCGATGGAATCGAGAAGTGAGTACGAAGAGAAATCGACAAATCCATAGAACAACTCCGATCGCTCGGTGCTACTATTAAAGAAATCTCTCTCCCTCATACTGAATACGGACTCGCTGTCTACTATATCGTCATGCCGGCAGAAGTCTCGACGAATCTCGCTCGGTATGACGGCATCCGTTTCGGACATTCACATGATACTGGTATGGATATCGCTCTCAACCGCTCAGAATGATTCGGCAAAGAAGCACAGCGTCGCATTATGCTCGGATCATTCGTCCTCTCATCCGGATTCTATGATGCGTATTTCCGCAAGGCATCCCTCGTGCGAGAACTCATCCGCGAAGATTTCCAAAAGGCATTCAACGAAGTCGATATCATCGTCATGCCGACTGCTCCATCCGTTGCATGGAAAATCGCCGAAAAAGTCGATGATCCACTCAAAATGTATCTCTCAGATATTTTCACGGTCAATGCCAGCCTCGCTGGACTCCCAGGTCTCACCCTTCCGGTTGGATTTAGCCTACCAGAAGATGGCGGGACAATCGAACTCCCCGTCGGACTCCAGATCCTCGGACCACTCCTCTGAGAACAAAAAGTCTTCGAAGTCGCACACGTACTCGAACAAAGTCTCAAAAAATAAAAAATTACCCCGCCTAACCTCCCCTAAAATAGGGGAGGAATAAAAAAGCCCCCTATTTTAGGGGGTTGGGGGTAATAGTTTTTTTGTGTTTTATTTTTCGCTGACGACGTCTGCGAGATTCATGATCGGTTGCATAATACCGACCGCGATGAACCCGACGACGACGGCCATCGTGACGATGATAATCGGTTCGAGGAGTTTATTGATACTATTGATCGTCGTGTCGACTTCTTCATCATAAAAATCAGCAAGTTTGAGGATAATCGAGTCAAGTTTCGCGGTTTCTTCTCCAACCTTGATCATCTGGACGAGCATCTCGGGAAAGAGTCGATCATCTTCAAGACTCTCCCCGATTTTGATACCCTTCTTAATATCTTCTCGCAGGAGGAGGATACGCTGACGATAGACCTCATTACCGACGACATCAGAGACGATACGGAGAGATTCGACGATAGATATACCACTTGAGAGGAGATTCGAAAGAACACGGGCAAATTTGGAGAGGATAACCTTCTGGAGGACCTTTCCGACAATCGGGAGATGGAGCATAATTTTATCATATTTATACTTTCCTACTGGGGTTTGTCTCCAGAAAGAGACAAATATGACAAACCCGAACCCTCCAACAATTATTGCCCACCAAAAATTGACGAAAAAATGACTTGTGGCAATCAAGAATTGGGTGAGTGGAGGGAGTTTGCTCTCATCTCCGAATATCTCAACAATCTTCGGAACGACCATCGTCATGAGGACCATAATGGAGCCGATCATAACCACGATAATCGCTGCCGGATACATGAGTGCTCCTTTGAGTTTCTTCGAGATACTGGCAACCTTTTCTACCTGATCGGCAAGTTGTATGAGAGAAGTATTGAGTTTCCCGGTTTTTTCTCCGGACTCGATGATCGAGCACTCGGAATCAGAGAAGTTATCCCCGTATTCACGAAGCGATTGACTGAGATTTTTCCCTGATCTTATCCCCGAAATTATATTACTGTAGGCTTTTTTGAGTAGGACATCTTTTTCTTGTTTTTCCAGGATACCGACTGCCTTCATAACGGAGAGTCCCGCATTAACCATCGTCGCCAAGAGACGAAAAAATATAACCTTTTGTTCGAGTTTAATTTTCTGCTTCGATATGAGCCACTCGTCAAATTTATCGACACTGAATACCGAAACTTTTCTGGAAGTTTCCGTTTGTTCGTTTTGGGTATCAAGTATGAGAAGATCAGACATATATGGTGAAAATTAGGAGTTAGGGATTGTTATTCTTCTTTTGCAGCAGCATACACTTCGGTGAGAGACGTAAGCCCATTCAGTGCCTTCATGATACCGTCTTGCTCAAGCGATATCATCCCTTCGGTGATGGCCACCTCATTGATAGTCACACCACTGGCATTTTCAAGAATAAGGGTTTTGATTTTGGGAGTGATTTCCATGATCTCGTAGATACCGACTCGCCCCTTATATCCGGTTTGATTACATTTTTCACATCCGCACGCTTCGTAAAATATCGGATTTGCGAGAATCTCTTTTGGGACACGATCGGCGAGTTCTTGTTTGTCTGTTCTCGCGATCGCCCTGCGGACTGATTGTTTGGTCTTTTCATCAAGATCATCAGCAGAGATGGGTTTCTTGCAATCGCAGAGTCGTCGGATGAGACGCTGAGCGATAATCGCATTGATCGAGGCTGGGAGGAGGAACGCCTGTATCCCCATATTGAGGATACGAGTAATTGTCTCGGCAGCGGAGTTCGTATGGATCGTGGAGAGGACAAGGTGTCAGGTCAGAGAGGCTTCGATGGCGATATTGATCGTCTCGGTATCTCGGATTTCTCATACCATGATGATATCCGGATCCTGACGAAGGGCTGTACGCAGTCCCGTCGCGAACGTATATCCGATCGTCGGGAAAATCTGACTCTGATTGACTCCATCGATGGTATTTTCTACTGGATCTTCGAGAGTCATGATATTCACATTTGGCGTGTTAAGCTTGGCGAGACACGAGTAGAGAGTCGTGGATTTACCGGATCCTGTCGGACCGGAAGTGAGGATAATCCCATTCGGAAGAGCGATGGCTCTTTCGAGAATTTTCCCATTTTTTCCTTCGATACCGAGTTGTTCAAGGGGTGGAGCTTTTTTACTTTTGTCGACGATTCGCATAACGATCTTCTCTCCGACAACCGTCGGAAGTGTCGAGACACGCATATCGAGTCATCGTCCGTCGAGGGTGATGGAGATACGACCATCCTGTGGGATACGTGACTCATCAATCTTGAGGTTGGAGAGGATCTTGTATCGAGCGACAATCTGTGGATGGAGGAAAAGTTGATATTCGAGAACCTCTTCGAGAACTCCATCGACGCGATACCGGATACGAACTACATTGGAAAGTGGCTCGATATGGATATCCGAAGCCCCCATGGAAGCCGCCGCAGAGATGACAAGATCACAGATTTTTTGCGCATTATCCCCTTTATATATTTCTTCTTTAAGGATATCGACCATTGGATTATTCATATTGAATCTATTTTACGGTTAGTTTTATTTTGTTTTATTTTGACTTTTATTGAGAATAGCAAGATTTTTATTATATATTGTTTCTATCGCCTGAATGGATGTTTTGATTTCTGAGAGAGTGTCAAATTCCTTATTTACATCCGTGATAAGCTCATTCTTTTTGAGGTCATCGATTTTTGGTTGGAGACTTGTCATATTTTTCGAAAGATTCTTGATGACAGAAATGGCCATATTGCTCGAACTTTCGTTGCAGAGAGCATTTCCCGGTTTATCACATTTCATCCCATCCGTTTTGATAGATTTCTTGAGCGTCTCAAAATGAGTGACTATGAAACTTCGAAGGAGGAGGAGTTTCTGATAATTCATCCCCTCGACATAAAACTCAAGCGAGAGTGTTCCCTGATTCATATCCTTGTCCGAACCCTTAGTAGGATCTTCGAGAACATTGGTGAGAGAGAATGAATCAATGCCAACCAAGAGATTGGAAAGACTCGAAAGAGAGGATGTCCTTGTGCTCTTTTGTCCACTCTGAGAAATAAGTTTGCCATTGCGAATAGTAAGTTTCCCGGAGTTTTGCAGAGCATCGATGAGGGCGAGAATATCTGCATTTTTTCCTTTGAAATCGAGGGAAATCTTAAAACTTCCGATATTGACCGGAGATTTTTTATCGGTATCAAAAGATATATTCGCCATACCGAGGGATGAGAAACTCGTCAATGAATACCTATTGAGAATCTCCTTTTCTACATAGGTGATGAAACTCGAGAACGTAATCTGATTCTTGATAATGGCGGTATCTTCGGCAAGAAGAGTATTTGTATAGTTTGGGATAATATTCCCGAGAATACGATCATTTTCTTCAACCTCCGCATTGATGGTTGCAATTTTCCCATTTTCCCCTCATATCCAAGCAATGTAATCTCCTTTGAAAGTGGTCGGTTTTTTGAGAACCCGTTCCAATTTTGCCTCATCAGAAAAAACGGAATCGGAAATCTCTTTTTTCTTATCGTACATACCGAGGAGTTTTTTAAATTCGGACTTATTCACTCCCTCTTCGCGCAGAGAGTGAATATGAGTATAGGTATCATTTATTTTCGCGGAAAGTTCACCAACGAGAGCATAGTTTGGAGAAATAAACCAGAAAACATATATAAGAATACCAAAAATCATGGATACATTCAGGGATATCCCTTTTATGTATCGGTCTTTTTGTTTTTTATCCATTTCATCCATAATTACATTTTGTTAGAGGGTAGATATTGGAGCTTCAAATCAATCGATGTCTTGGTCGAAAAAATAGAACGAAGCCCTCCTTCATTACTGGTATACTGAGTAATCTCAAGAGATTTTGGATAGGAGAGAACCTGAAATCCACTCTTGGGAGCGAGGAGGCTGTCAAGAAAATCGAGAGTCGTCTCACGCGATGTCTTCGTCGTCGAATTTGTCGGATTGATGAGGGCTCATCCATATATATCACACGAGATGCTCATAGCTCCTTTTTCGTCAACCATAAGGTTCTTGCAATCGATATCTTCTCCATGATAGACGGTTCGTCCTTTTATCTCGAGAAATCGACTGATCATATCGGTAATGGGAATACGCGAATCTCCTGTGTGTTCTTGGATGAATCGTACCTTGGGAGAGCTCACTATATCGAGAGATTGGAGGAGTTTCGGTACGAGGACGACAAGATTGGAGATGATATTTTTCTCAGTTTTTTCTTTTTCTGCCATAGCCGTCTCGAGGATCATCGGGAGGGTTTTACAATCAGTATTTTCATAATCATCTATGCCGAGGGAAAGGTACCCACAAATCGGCAGATTGACGAAAAGATTATTGCTCGGAGAGGTACGAATAAATACATCCGCACTGAGAACCGCTGCCAAAATAAGGGCAATAGTGAAAGATATACCACTTATCTTATAAGCGAGTTCCCACCGGTCTTTTGTCTTCTCGGATTTTTGTTTCTCTTGGTTTTCGTCGCCGAAATCAAGGTCTCCGAGTTCTCCGGAGAGCTCATTGAAGATATTCCCAACGGCAGAGTTGTCGGATATCTCAATGTAATTTGTTTTTTGTTCTTCCATAGAAAGTAAGAAGGAAAATTAAAACTTCTCCATCATATTATCACATCTTCTCGTGAATTGCAAAAAAAAGTGCTTTACATTTTCTTTTTCGTGAGCATTTCTAAGAAATCCCCACGGCTTCCGGAGCGTATCTTGATCCCCTCGGGGAATCCGTGCTTGACGGTTTCTCCCCATTTGGAATTGATACGTGAGTCAAGCAAGACGATGACTCCCCTATCTTTTTTGGTCCGGATGAGTCGTCCGAGTCACTGGCGGAGTTTGATAATCATTGCTGGGAGTGAATACTCAGAGAAACTATCGCGATAGAGTCGGGACCGTGCAACAAATACTGGGTCGGTCGGGACAGCAAATGGGAACTTGTAGATGATGAGGACCTCCAGATCGTCTCCAGGGATATCGACCCCCTCCCAGAAACTATCCGTCCCGAAGAGGGCGGAGGATTTGGCATTTTTGCGGAAGTGCTCGATCATACGGGCCCGTCCTCCAGAGAGCCCCTGGGTCATGAGATCGATCCCTTCTTTTTTGAGGGAGAGATTGATCTCGAGGAAGGTTTCTTTGATACTCGCAAAAGACGTGAAAAGACCGAGTGTCTTGCCGCCAACGATACGGATGATATCGCCGATAAACCGATTGATCTGGACCCGATTGGCACTGTCGCGGATATCGCCGATGTCCGATGGGATGAAAATGAGTGCCTGGGAACTGTAGTCAAAATCAGAAGCGAGCACGTGTTTTGTAAATGACTGCATGGAAAGGGATTTTTCTATGTATTCGAAATTCCCATCCACGGCAAGTGTCGCACTCGTCGCGATACAGGCGTCG
>CAZCYU010000043.1:0-2704 GCA_964503165.1 uncultured Candidatus Peribacteria bacterium
GATCGTGATCGTGACGATGAGTTCGACGAGGGTGAATCATTTGAGGTTTTTGGTGTGGGGCATACATTGGAAATTAAAAAAACGGGCGTGGATATTCTATAGTATTAAATCGAAAATGCAAGAGAAATTATTCCCCCCGTTTCCCAGATCGACTGAGGCGTATGCCTGATTGGATGGACTCTTTGGTCTCTACTTTGGTCTCGGAGAGAACCTCTGAGGCATGGCGGATTTTGGTGACGAAATGATCGAAATCTTTGAGGAGGTCGATGAGGATGTAGAAAATCGGTACTCAAATCAAGAGTCCGACAAATCCGAAGAGATTCTCGGAGACGAGGAGGATGAGGAACGTGAGGAAAACGGGGAGCTCCATATACGAGGAAACGATTCGCGGATTGAGATAGTATGCCTCAATGGTGTGAATAAATACAAGCATAGTGACAATCGAGAGGATGACATTTCATCCGCCATAATTATATCCGATGATGAGAATGGGAATGGCAGAGAGGAATGTCCCAAGAATCGGCACGAATCCGAAAATAAAGACGATAACCCCAAGTGTGATGATATAAGGGAATGTCTCACCACCATGAAAAAAGCTGATGGCAATGAGAGAGGCGACCGTGAGGAGGGCATTGGCGAGAGCGATGAATGCCTGTGCCTTGAAGATGAGTCCGAAACCTTGCGCAATTTTTCCGAAAATAACACTGTATTCTTCATAGATAAAAGAAAAATTCCCTTTCTTTATCGACTCGAGATAGGTGGTGATTTTGGTCCGATCGATGAGGAAGACATAACTCAGGATCATGGCGATGAGGAATTTGGTGAGGAAAATCCCGATATTTTTGATATTTTCGAAGGTCCCACGGACGATATTTTCGACGGAAGTCGGATTGAAAATACTACTGAGTGTCTTGTTGATCCCGAGATCGATATTGACCGTATCTTCGAAATTGGCGATCGCATTTTGCACCTGATCGGCGATCGCCGGTGCATCATGGATGAGTCATTTTCCCTCTTCGAGGAGATGAGGAATGAGCGTATAAAACAATGACACTACGATGACGATGAAACTCACATACACGATGGTAATGATGACCGGAAGCGAAGAAAATGTTCGGAGGAATTTCTTGGAGAATCGGTGTTTGAGATGGGTAGAGAGCTGTCCGAGTTTCTCGTGAATCGTTTTGCTCACATCGAGGAAGAGGTACGAAAAGAGGAAGGTGATGAGGAATATCGCCAAAAAGGACTCAAGGAGGTAGATGAGCAGAGCGAGGAGGAGTATCGCGAAAAGCTTCTGGAAAAAATAGCGATTAAAAACGAGCTTGAAAATAAATGGGAGACGCATACAGAGAAATTAAGAAATTAAGAATTTATCGGGACTTCATATATCGGATCACGCTCGTCTCGAGCAGGAGAAAGGTATCCGGAATATATTTGAGCTTACCATAGGCTTCTTCGAGTACCTCGAAGAGTTGACTGTATTGCGAAAACTCAGGTTTTGAGAGATGTTCGAGCATCCGATCTCGGAGGAATGGGAGAATTTGTTCGAGAAAGAGTCGCACATCGACTCCTTTTTCTTTGAGGATGACGAGATTGGAGAGGGTTTTCTCTATATTATTCTCGATAATCCCCGCAGTGAAACTCACGAGGAAATCTTCACCGATGAGCTCGAGATTTTCTTCGATGTACCGCTTCTTGAGGATGCCTCCGACGGCATACTGTTCAAACAAACTGATCGCATCACGCATCCCTCCCCGAGCGAGGCGGGCGATGAGCTCGAGTGCGGATTCTTCTGCATCGATTTGCTCAGACTTGGCGATGAATCTGAGACGATCGATGATATCTGCCGTACCGATACGTTTGAAATCATAGCGTTGAGTTCGTGAGATAATCGTATCCGGGATCTTGTGGATCTCGGTCGTCGCGAGGATAAATTTGACGTGAGCCGGTGGCTCTTCGAGGGTCTTGAGGAGGGCATTGAATGCCCCTTTTGAGAGCATATGGACCTCGTCGATTATGTAGACTTTGTATTTGGCCTGAGTGGGTTGAAATTGGGCTCGTTCGATGATATCGCGGATATTATCAACTCACGTATTGGACGCCGCATCAATCTCGATGATATCAAGCAATTTCCCCTCATCAAAGGCACGACAGTTGTCACACACCCCACATGGATTCCCATCCTCGGTCAGAGTGAGACAATTCACTCACTTGGCAAGGATTCGCGCCACGCTCGTTTTCCCCGTCCCCCGCGATCCATGGAACAAATACGCCCCAACGGTGCGATCAAGTTTGAGGGCATTCTGCAACACCTCCCGGACAAAAACCTGTCCGAGCAGTGAGTGGAAATCTCGAGGGCGGTATTTCTGGTGAAAAGACATGAAAAAACGAAAAAATTAGGATTGGAAGCAGTATATGGAAGATGAAGAAAAAAACAAATCAAAAATCGACGTGACAAAAAATAGTTTTTGAGTATAGTCCAGAGTATTGATTTTTATAAAAATTTACTCGTATTATTATGAACAATAAACTCTCCGATCACCAAGAAAAACAGACCGACCTCCCGATGTTGACGATCAATGGTTGTACGACACTCCCTATCGTCCAGGGATGAATGGGAGTCGGTATATCCAACTGGCGCCTTGCGTGAGCTGTTGCCCGTGAGTGAGGAATCGGAACCCTCTCTGCTGTCGGGCTCCCAATG
>CAZCYU010000044.1:0-5815 GCA_964503165.1 uncultured Candidatus Peribacteria bacterium
TAACAATCCAGTGGCGTACTCTGGTGTAATGGAGAACCCGCCTCAAGTTCTCGTGATCCGGTGATATCGAAAATCGGTTTGGAAAATCCTGTGTACACATGAGGTTTAAGGACTATGAGTCCACTCGACATACTATTCGTATCGAGACTCAGAGGAGAATTGCCTCACCAGAAAGACAGAGTCGCTGGAGTATTGCCCGGGAAACATTGTGGTTTTGGGAGATCATTCAATAAAACATTCATATCCGATTCGGCATTTTGTACGCTGTATCATCTGTTGGCCTCCGCTACGATGGCACCTGTCCCACTTCATCCTCTCACGATCGTACACTGCTCCGACTTCGTCACATCATCGGCTTTTTGCCCGAAGAAATAATTTTTGTAGAGGAGTGTCTGCGGAGTGGAGCTCCGATATTTTGTTGTGTATTCGTAGGTAGTGAAAACCTTGAGCGGATTGGATATGCTATTCCGAACCATTTGATCGATCGCTGATTCGAGGACCGTATTGGTATCCTTGAGTGTCTGTCTCATGAGGAGGTCTTTTTTGGCGATCACGACCGGTGTCGAGTCGACTCGCACATTGGTCGCATCTCCGTACCGACCGGCATTGTGGACGTATCGGAGGATATCCCCCATATATTTCGCATTGAAAATTTCGAAAAATTGTTTCGCCGCTTTTTCGATAATATCCTTGGTCGTGATATCCGGAACATTCGAGAGATTCATAACAGAGCCGGAATACTGAGAGACGAGGGCACGGAGCTCCGGATCGGAGATCGATTCGGGAGAGATATTCATAATCCCCGCCGTGGCATCCGAAAGAGCTCTCGCGAGGTATTTATTGAACCTATTGTAGGCGATATCTTCGATATTTGCGAGGAAGAGCTCATAGGATTGGAGATTTTCGGCACTGCTCGTCAACTGATCATGAAGCGCATCGAAATAGAACACCCGTGGCTCGGATAAGGTATTCTCTGCAGAAAATAATCCCTGCTTGAGATAAAAATCATGGGTCTTGTCGAGGAAGGCAATGAGTTTGGATTCGTCACCGGCTGCCGTACCGGTATTGGGACGGATAACCGAATGCCAAGCCTCTGGCTTTTCTTCTGTTGTGACTCGGGATGTATATTCGTAACTCTTTTTCATCTGATCGTAGATGAAGCTCTTGTTGTCGAAGTCCACATACGGATAGACGCTCAGGAAAGATTTGCCATCCCGATGCACGACCGGCAACGGAACCTCACCGATGAGGATCGTCCCGATGAGTCGAGAAAGTCCCTCTCCATCGCCCTCATAATAGAGTTTCTCATTGATGGAGGCGATATTAAAGGGATTACTCACCTTGGATACCGGGAAAATCACCACCCGACTATGCGGGAGATATGCCTGAATATCCTCGGCATACCGATTGATCTTCGACTTGACCGTACCGGAATACACATCAGAGTCCACGATAAAAGAGATGAGATCAGCATTCATCTGGGCATTTGCCTGAGTCGAATCAAAGAGTGGAATCTCCACCGTCTGGAGGAAGAGAATCGAGAAAATGAGCAACGACGAGAGGTATCTTTGGGGTCGTGAATAATTCATAGGGAGTTTCCGATATTTTGGCTATATGTAGGTTCCCGCACATAATATCACTTTTCTCGATTTTTGCAAAGGAAATGCACAAGAAAATACAAAATAGTCCTTATATATGGAGGGTGAATTTTTGGAAAAATAAAAAAACTTTTGCTTTCCGCTCATTTTCCATATAATGCCTCTCGCCCGGCGGGGTAGCTCAGTGGTAGAGCAGGGGCCTGAAAAGCCCTGTGTCGGCAGTTCAATTCTGCCCCTCGCCACCATAGTCAAATTCAATCATTAGAGGCATCAAGTTTCCGCAACCTGATGCCTTTTTTGTTCGGTTCTAACCTATTATACGAGGAGGAGTGTAAGTCTCCCATATTTTTAAGCGGCAAAAACCAATCATGTAGATTGGCTTGCAGTTTCCCGTCCTTTAGAGTCCAGTTCGAACCTAATGATCGGAAGATGAGTTTTTTTGCATCAATATCTCCATTCTGGAAACTTTCCATGGCATACTTTGCGAAATCAAAGGTTCGTTCTATGAGCTCTGTCCAGTTTGTAGATTCTTTTTCGAGTTCGGCTCTTCGAATTTGAAACTTCGTCATATTATCTTCCATTTCTTTTTTGAGACGTTCATATTCCTCGTGATTATTATCGAATTCCCCATTGAGCCTCATGTTGACGAGTCGGTTCTTTTTCTTTTCTTCATTCTCTATCGCTTTATTTATACTCTCAAATATCGATTCCCTCCCCTGAGTTTCTTCGCCGTGTCGCCTCTGTAGTACGCCTTTTGCCCAGTCGAAGAATTCTGGATGAATTTCGATACTCTCAAGAATCTCTTTGATTTGCGATTCTATAGCTCACTCTGGAACACCTCATTTTTGTAAGCATTGAAATATTGGAGAGTTTTTCTTATGAGTACAGTGATAATATGTGTAACTTTTCTCTTTTTTGGTTATTTGGAGTATCTTTGTTTTCTTCTCTGCAGTTACCATACATCCACACTCTCCACATACAATAATTCATGTATACGAGAATTCGAGAGTGGAAGGTCTCTCTGTTTTTAGGTCACTTTCTCACTTCGTATGTCAAAATAGTTTTTGAGCTTTTTGAAACTCTTCCCAAGTTATCATCGGAGGATGATCTCATTTCTTTAATTGACCATTATATCGCATATATCCAGCATAGAATGGATTACGGAATATATCATAGAGCGTACAAAGAGCCAATGGTTTGCCTCCAGTTTTCTTACGCTTAAGACTCAGGTATCCCCATTTATATGTGGCAGTTTCGAGAATCTTCTGAGGTGAATAACATCCAGAGAGAAGCATTTCCCACATCTTCTTAACCATATCGAATCTCTCAGGGTCTGAGATGATCGTTCTGTTTATCCTATCGTTCAAGTATCACTGAACCGCCATTCCGGGAAAATGTCATCTCTCCAGCTTACTTTGGAGCCCTCGTTTCGAGTTTTTTGAGAGATCAAGTATATACTGATTTGCCATTCCTGTCTCTACGCTGAATATCAGTCAAGAGTCTTCCGGATAATATACACGGTCACTCGTAATAATACACTTGAGTTTGCCTCTTTGAAGCATGTACTGAATGGTCCCAGTATCCACAGGATTACGAGAGAGACGATCCAGTTTCCAACAAAGGACACCATCTATGTGTCACTTTTCGAGGTCGTCACACATAGTATAAAACTCAATTCTTCGTCCCGGAGTTTTCGCTGATTTTTCCTCTGTATAAATTTTAACAATCTCTATTCCCTCCTCTTTTGCTCTTTTCTGCCAATAGTTAATCTGATCATCGATTGATTGTATCTGTCTATCCTCTCTTTCTGAGGATTTCCGTGCATAAAGCACGAAGCGTGTACGATTATCCATATAATTATAATTATGTTTTAAAAATTAATAAGTAATTGTCGGGTTGTTAACTTTTCTGATTTCAGACGTTAATCCACAGGAAGACATCGACACCATATGGATTAACCTAAAGATATCCAGTCTTTTCTTCAATCATTCCTTTATATTTTTGTTTTTTGTATGTGAATCCTGTACATATTCTGCATTCGAGGGCAAGAGTATGCGGATTCTCATAGAGTACAGAAACCCTCCTCTGACACTTCGGACAAGAGAACCAGTATCGTATACCCCCATAATTGGTCTTTGTTTGAGTGAGGGTTATTCCTTCCGCCTCGATGGTCATCATCTCACCCTTAATGTGTTCTCTGACAGTTTTTAGGAGATTTTTGATGCTGATTTTCTTACAGTGTTCAAGTACTATATTTTTTCCGAAATAATTAGTCTGCAATGATTTCATCTGGAGGAAGATTAGTATTAAATTGTTGATTCGTTCCGATGATAGCGGTCTTAGTTTTGATGGATATATTTCCGAATGGTGATTTAATCGCACGAAGTGTCATAAGGGCATTCAAGTATAGCCTATTCTGTTTTTCGAGCTCCTTGCTAATCAGGCTGTAATACCCATTTTTTTCATTAGAGAGGTGTGTAATATTATATATATTTTGCATGTAACTCATTGCCTTCATAATCGAGAAATATGAGGAGGCTATGACTTCACAGAGAGATTGCTCCAGCTTAGTTTTGCAGTCATACTCGTCTATGAGATCTTGAGTAAATTCTATCATTGCCGTCTTATCTCTTTCATCTCTCGGGATTTCAGCAAGGAATCTATGGGTATTGGTGATATTTGTGCCATCTGCCACTTGTGAAATGATTTTACTATCATCATCAGAAAAATTACCTCAGGATATCACTTTCTTCAATACTTCCGCTCATTTTTTATACTGCACATCAGGGCTACACGCCAAAACAGCGAGCCCCATGAGTTCTTCTCTGACATAACTTGGATCATTCAATTTATCAATCATATTTTGTTGTTCAGGAGCAAGAATAAGTGCTTGCTTTTTCTTTGACATAATATTGTAAAGTAAGTGGATAATATACATAATGTTCATTACATTCACTTATCTCTCTACAAAGAGACGAGAGAAAATAAATATGTGATGTATTAAAACATATATTCATCTCGTATTTTCCCTTTGCAAAGGCAAGAGTGTATGAAATGAATCAAATGTATGTATTTTAGGGACCCCCGTCTATTTCTTCACAGAGTCCGAATGTTTTATAGAGGGGTTCGAGGATATGAGAGTTGTCATCTGTATCGAGTCCGAATCCTTCTCATCGTCTGAGGGTTTTGATATGGAACTGTTTAAGGATACTTCCAAGTTTCCGTCCATTGAGAGTGGAGGTATTCTCCTGTCTCTTTATATCCGAAAGGATCGTATGATACGAGATGAAATTATTTCCCTTCTCTTTCCTGTCCTTTATAATGCTAAATATCATCCCCTCAATACTATATTGTCTTTCGTGTTGTATCTCTTTCTGGCGAGAGAGAAAATACTGTATTATCGAGTCATAGTCATCGGTATTGCCGACAAAGAAGATAATTGAGAGAATGGGATTGAGGATTTGATTCAGTCGTCCCTCTAATCACGAAATCCTCTTTTCTATGAGCGGTATCTGGTCAAAGTAATTAAAGCGGAATTTGTAGAGCTTATTTCTGAGTGTTTCGCTCTCGCTCTCAAACTCCTTCCCGAGATTCATGGGAATATCATCTCTCGTGCTTCGCTTCATAATCTCCGATATACACCGACTCTCTGTCGCCTTGTCTCGAAACTCCATCCGTCCTCCGATAATCTTGGGACAATACACATCATAGGCTCGTGGCTCGAAGTTCTCCCCATCGGCTCGCATAATGGGATTCCCTTTCTGAAAACCATTATTGAGTATCTTGATTATATCGCTCGTGGTATCCGAGAAAGGAAAATCCGCCTCATCGAGTATGAGTGTTCCTTTTATCTTCTCGATGATTCGAAACAGAGAAGAAACGCTCGCTCATCCATTGGTTATGATGGCACTATAGCAAACACTTCCGACTACTCGCATAAATCGACTCTTTCCACTCCCATAGTCCCCGATCACTCTCAGATAGGGGATTTCGGGGAAGTTATCAAATATATAGGTCAGGAGGATATAATACGGAACGATTTTCATAAATTGTTCACTCGTATCGACGTACTTGTATACATAGCCTTTTATTTCTCTCAGGAGATCTTTGAGACTCTCATATGATCGAATACCCGTCGGGAGGAGCAAAGCCCCGCTCTTGATGAAAGAAGATGTCCTCTCAAGCGGATAAAATATATCTCCATTGACCGAAAAACT
>CAZCYU010000045.1:0-1522 GCA_964503165.1 uncultured Candidatus Peribacteria bacterium
ATACAAGGCTGAGATGGCACGAGACCTGAAGGCAAGCGGAGAAACGGAGATTGGATTTTATCGCAATGTGAGTCAACAGGGCGCAGAAACTTTCATCGATATGTGTCGCGGTCCTCACGTGGAGAAGTCCATCGAAATCGATGAAAATGCGTTTAAGGTTGATAAAATCGCTGGAGCGTATTGGAAAGGAAGTGAGAAAAATAAGATGCTGACCCGAATCTATGCATTCGCATTTGCGACACGCGAAGAACTCGAAACGCACCTGAAAATGCTCGAAGAAGCAAAAAAACGAGATCACCGAATCCTTGGGAAACGTCTCAAAATTTTCACGATTTCTGAACTCGTCGGAGCTGGGCTCCCACTCATGCAACCAAATGGGATGATCATCCGCAAGGCAATCGAGGACTATCTCTGGGAACTCCACGGAGACAAGGGGTATCATCGAGTCTGGACGCCACACATCGCGAAGGAATGTCTCTACGAAACCTCCGGTCATGCAGCGAAGTTCGGAGATGAACTCTTCCGGGTCCAGGGGAAAGATGAGGCCTTTATCATGAAGCCGATGAACTGTCCCCATCATATGCAGATTTTCGCAGATAATCAGTTCTCATACCGAGATATGCCAATCCGATATTTCGAACCAGCAACCGTGTATCGTGATGAGAAAACCGGACAACTCTCCGGACTCACACGAGTGCGGGCCATCACACAGGATGATGGGCATCTCTTCTGTCGGGTGAGTCAGATCAAAGATGAAGTAACGACCATTGTCTCTATTATCAAACAATTCTATACAACCATGGGGATGATGGAAGGATACTGGGTCAGTCTCTCCGTGCGCGGAGAAGACCGATCAAAGTACCTCGGTACCGATGAAGCATGGAATACAGCAGAAGAGGCTCTCGAAGATGCGGCGAAAGCCAATGGACTCAACTACAAGCGTATTGAAGGTGAGGCGGCATTCTACGGACCGAAGCTCGACTTCATGTTCAAGGATGCCATCGGTCGGGAATCGCAACTCGCCACGATCCAGGTTGATTTCAACCTCCCAGAACGCTTTGAGCTCTCATTTGTCAATGAACAGGGAGAAAAGGAACGTCCGGTCGTTATCCACCGTGCTATCTCCGGATCACTTGAGCGATTCATGGGGATTATGATTGAGCACTTCGCTGGGACATTCCCCCTCTGGCTCGCCCCAGCCCAGGCAGTGGTCGTACCGGTTTCGGAGAATTTCCTCCCATATGCTACAGAAGTACAATCGGCCCTCAAAAAAGCAGGGATCCGCAGTCACCTCGACGACTCCACCGACGGACTCAACAAGAAGGTCCGCAATGCGGAAACCAGTCATATCAACTATATCCTCGTCATCGGAGAAAAAGAGATGACCGAGCGAAGTGTCGCGGTTCGGAATCATAAGACCAAGGAGCAAACCGAGATGAAACTCGATACTTTCGTCAAGATGGTTCGAGAAGAAATAGATGAGAAGAAACTCTAGAGTACAAACACAAAAAAATTACCCCCA
>CAZCYU010000046.1:0-1785 GCA_964503165.1 uncultured Candidatus Peribacteria bacterium
AAAAACTCCCGAACATGTTCGGGGGGTTTTGGGGATATTAAGAAATATTATATCGTCTTCTTTTTAAGTAAACGAACCTGCATCATTGATCCCATATCATAATCACTGATGATCATTTCTTCTGTGTATGGCCTCATTTCTTCATCAACCTTGTTTATATCGGTACAAAATAATGCTTTCGGATTTCCTTTTTCATTTGCCTCCCCTATCCAATAACCAGTAGCCTCTTGATTGTAGTGGATTTTTCCATCCTTAGAGTTAAAAAATCCAACAAACTTACATCCTTCCGGTATATTATTTGGTGTGTTTCTTAGAAGCCATTGTGCCTGTTCCCCGTTTATTATATCCATCACTCTACCAGTGAGTATTACTTCGCGTGCCATAGCGTTAGGAGTGAAGATTTGTGTTCCATCTGGTAATTCCAAAATATCTCTTTCGGGATTTACCTTTGCGGTAATCTTAGTTTCCATGGAGTCTTCCAGTGTTATCTCCTTCCATCCAATCGAATCAATACGAAAAGTCTCGTCTTCCAAGGAACATTCTGGAGAGCTCACTATAGATTCTTTAGTGTCAGATAATTCAATTCCACCAACTGCAGTCTTTACTTTATGAATAACTCATTCGAATGTATTGGCTTGTTTTGCTTCCATGAGCTCTATTATTTCCGTACAATCCCCTTGAGATCTTTTGGCCATCATCATTGCGGTAGCTCCGATATTATTTTGGAGGTCCAGATCAATTGTTGGATGAGCAATAAGAGATTTCGCTACCACATCCATATCATTTCCTCGAGTCAATACCATCATAAGTGGAGTCATTTTCTGATTATTCTGTATATTTACATTTATCTGCGGATGAGACAAAAGAATATCCACCATTTCTTTTTCGCTGGCACGAGCCGCTAAGTGCAATAAGGTATGACCACCTTTATTTATAGCATTAATATTATTTGTTTGCCGAATCTCCTCCAATAACAGTGTCAATTCCTGATTTTGAGGAAGATTTCTTCTTGGAAATTTCTCATCATATGTTCTCTCATAATATGCCTTGCAGAGTTCTGATATTGATTCCAGAAACTGCTCATCTAATTTTTCTACTGATCCCTGTGGAGTATTGAGTACCATAAAATTTAAAGATAAAAAATAAAATAGCTTCTCGATTATATCATAAAAATGAAATAAAGCAAATCATTTTCTTGGTCTTTTCTTTTGCACAAAACGGAGAAATTTTTATAATCTGAAACAGGGATTATAAAAACCTCCCCGTACAACTATGGATGAAACGCAAAATATCACCATCAATGACCTCTTTCTGGGGGATGAGAACGGGAGTAATCGAGTCATCGATACGCTCGAATTTTTTCCGCGGATTGAGACGAGAGTCGTGTATCACAATGCGACGAAGCTTTTCACGGATATGAAATCTGGGGCGGCTCCGGAGATTGATCTGACGGTGAAACCGGTTCTCCGGATCAGTAAAATCAACAGAACCCGCCATCTGGGTGACCTTTATAATCCGAAGGTTTTCCAGCCATCTCTCTTGTCGCTCATTTCACATTCAAGAGACCGGATATTCCGACCGAATCCGATTGTCGCGATCGATCCCCTCCCGGAGACTCGCCCCAACACGCTCGATATCCGCACACTCGAAGAGTTTCTCTGTCGGAGGACGTATCCTGATCTCTATTATCTCCCGACACCAATCAGTCGCAAGATCAAACGGTATATCCGTCGACATCGGAAGCAACTTGCGATGGGCGGGGTCGTCCGCCGCCGCCCGCCCCCC
>CAZCYU010000047.1:0-3733 GCA_964503165.1 uncultured Candidatus Peribacteria bacterium
ACAGTAGGGACCGACTCGCATACCGGTCAGAGCTGAGAATGCCGGTAATCCCGTTCCCGGTTTGAGAGATGTGAGTGGGTATCCCATGATGCTTGGTGCGGTACCCGGTGCAAGTGGTGCCCAGTTCATGGGCATCGACATACATGATCCTCAACCGAATCCACAGCCGAGTCCCTTAATGACTTCGTCAATCTGGCTGTCGATGGCATCGATATTAGCTGAGGAAAGTCCGGCGATGCTGATCGTTTTATTGCTCTGATCATACCCCACGAGTGGGTCTCCTTTCTTGTCGGCTCGGTCGGGTATGCGATTATTATTGGTATCTTTATTATAGTCCTCGAGTTGTGTCTGGTTGTACTTCTGGAGGAGGGTTGTATCTCCTTTCCCACTCTTGATGAGCTCATCGATATAGTCCGGAACCCCATTCCCATCGGCATCGAGCGTATTTTTCTGGAGGTCTTCCGGGAGTTCGGATGTATTGGCGAATGTTTTGATGCCTTTCTGGTACTGGCGTACTGCCGTGGATCGCCACATGATGAGTTCTCCTCCGCACATATTATTGGGTGAGAAACTGACATCTCCATAAACATCGTCTCCCGTTTCTCATTTTTCGAGCAAGCCAACATTGATTTTGCCATACGAGAACGAAGCGATATTCATCTTATATCTGATCGTAACCACCTCGTTCGTAGCCATAGATCCGAGATCAAAGGCATAATCATACTCTCCCTCGACGAGCGATTTGATCGGCAATGTCCCACCTGTTCCGTTGCGGGTCAGGGTGTACGTCGTGCTTTCATTTGGCTTGAAAAGTTTGGCATCATTGGAGTCGAGATAGGTCCCATCCACGAAAGGACGTCCCGAAGTATTGGTGAGCCTGAGCTCGACCTCTACCCGATTATTTGGCTCGATTCGATTCACATTCGTATCCTTGAGGAGAGTATATTTTTTCTCTACCTTCAATCCTTTTCATTCAGCGAATTGAGACCGGATGAAGACTTTCTGTTCGCTTGTAGGAGCGGTCAGATACTGGTCCATATTCGTCACAGTCGGATCGACGATCCCTGTGAGAGTCTTGTTGTAATTGTATCGGTAATAGATGAGATTGTCGATCATCCTTTGATTGACCGCTCCCGAGAGGGCGGTCGTATCGGTCGAGGTGCTTAGTTGAGTCGGATAATCGAGTCCCTGGTAATAAAACGCTCCACCATCGTTTCTCGTCTCGCTCGAGAGTTTGAGTCCGAGTCCATCGTCGATAAGTTTCTTGGTGAAAATATGATCCTGAGTCCCGTTACTACCAGATCGGACCCCCCCATAGAGGATACTGAGCTCTCCGGCATCATCGACCGTGACGATATCACTGTATCCATCATGATCCATGTCAAATACCTCGAGTTGTTGGATACGTCCGGCGAGTGCCGTTACGCTCCCCGATGCATCTATGATAATCGGCTCTTTTCGGGTGAATTTACCTGCCACGTTATCGACGAGAACAAGCCGATCTTCTTTGTCCGTGAGGACGATATCCCCGAAACCGTCTTTGAAAAAATCTCCGACTCCCTTGCGTTCTTTGCCGGCATCCGAGACGTACGCGAGGTATCCCATATCTTTGAATGAACCCCCATAGTTAGCGAGGAGCTGGATCTTGCCACTCTCATAAAACACGACGATATCAGGAACGGTGTCCCCGTTGAAGTCAATTTTTTTGTATGACTCGATCTGTTCTCCTGCTCCGATCGTTATCTGTTTCCCGATGGTATGATCGAAGTTCTGATCTGGAGAAGCCTTTGGGAGGTGTGCCACCGCGTCTCCGAGCGTAATCGTGGAGAATGTCTGGAACCATTTCGTCGCATCTCCGACGGTCACACCACCGGCGAGATCGAGGAGAGTTCGATTGTCTTCTTCCCAACCGATCCCTGCTTTCTGAGGATATTGTTCGAATCCCACCACTCCTTGTCGTCCAGAATACGTATCATCCGGTTCGCCGAGCTCATTCGTGCTCGTCATATCTCTGAGTCCAAACATTACCCCCTGAGATCCTCGGGATGAGATACCGAGATAGGTTTTCTGATGACTGTATCGAGGAGAGAGTGTCTCGATAACGAGAGAGTTTTTGTGATCAGAAAGCGTCGAAGCAAGGGCCTGAGTCGGTACCACTGAGATAGTGCTATTCAGGAATTTGATACCGATGTATCCGATAGGAGCCCGATTCGAGAGAACTCGTATCCCGAGGAGATTGGTGGTATTTGTTGTGTCCATCTCGAGCTCGACACCCGGATATTTCTCGATTTTCCCGTTCTTATTCATACGGACGAGTCGAGTCCCGTTTGGTGTCGAGAGAGTAAGTTCGTCACCTACAAAAGCGCTCGTCGCTCCGTCGAATCCCTTCATAAAGACGGTGGTCTTGTCGGTTGCAAGCGCACAATCACTGATAGTCGATCCAGTGGATTGACACGGCATATAGGCGGTATTTTCCGGATCGATATTGAGCCACGTGCGGGCGATGTATTCTTTGTGAAATGAATCATAAAAGGCGATGAAACTCTTGTCTGCAGTGCTGGAAATCTCTGTTTGGAGACTTTCTTTCGCATCATTGTTTGCGACGAGCGTATACTTCCCGGCTGGCGTGAACCCGAAAAGTCCCTGTTCTCGCCATGGATTGTTGAGGAGGGTCGTCACCGCGAGCGACTTGGAATCGGGATTGAAGAGAATTTCTCCACCGAGGTATTCCTGCTCGGTCACATCTCCATAATCCCCTCCGAGGAGTACACTATAGAGGGCACTATATCGGATACGATCGAGTTTTTCTTTGTTGAAAATATAGTAGGAACTGAGTGTCGTGAGATTCTCGGAAATACCATTCACCGTCACACTCTGTCCGGACTTATCCGTGATGGTGAAACTGTGCTCCTCAAGTCCCGGAGAGACTTTTCCGACTATATAGGCTTTGCCGGGGAGTGATGTCGTGACGACATCAAAGTCGGTGGAGCCTCATACGAAAGTCACGGTCTTGGTGTATCCTCCGGTTCCCGATGCGAATGTCGCATATTTGCGGTATTTTTCGGGTACGTCGAGTGTGAGACGGTATCCGGTGGTATTGTCTGCGATATTGCCGTACCGATCAGAGAGGCTCGCTCGCATACTCACCCGATTCCCTTCTTTTGCCTCGGTCTTGCCCCCTCCTCCAGAGAATTCAAAACTCATCGGAGTATCCGGGAGTACGGTTACTGTATTGCCCTCGACCGCCTGTATACCGGGGATCTGGACATCGAGAGCGAGATTTTTGCCTGCGACATATTTTGGCACGAAGAAAATATCCTCGACAGAAACCCCATCGACCACTCGAGCAAAAGCGGGTTCGATGGTCCCAGAGAGCTTCGGGAAATCAAGAGAAACGATCCCATTAAATCCCCCAGGTCCTCCATTTGTTCAAGAGAGGACATTTCCATTACTGTCTTTGACACGTATTTTGAGACGATGCTTTTCTTTCCCCGCGACGATATTGTCCTTGTCCTCCATCTCGACAGAGATTTTCGCCCCCTCGATGGAGTGGAGCGTGAGGATCGGAGACTCGAGATTTTTGCTCGCGATACGGATTTTGAATTGGATGGCATCACCCGCTCGGTGACTCGTGAGATCGAAGCTCGTGTACCCCTCGATGATACTTTTGGTCAGAGTATCGCCGACTTCTCGACCATCAGCATCAATGAGGACTCCTCCACCAGAGATCGAC
>CAZCYU010000048.1:0-3952 GCA_964503165.1 uncultured Candidatus Peribacteria bacterium
TAATCAAGACTACCCGGAGGAATACACCCGATGATGGGTCGAGTTTTACTACCAGCGATTCCGAGTCAACGAACACGTCCTCATCCCGAGATTCGAGACCGAGAGTCTCGTGCGGGAGGCGGTGAAAATATTTAAAGTAGAGACACGCCGCGGCGTGTGTCTACACCCAGATATCCTCATCGATGTCGGAACCGGTTCCGGGATTATTCCGATTTCGATTTTATCAGAATGCAGTAGAGACGTATTGCAATACGTCTCTACATTGCAAACATTCGCCGTCGATATCAGTCCAGAAGCATTGGCAGTTGCAAAAGGAAATTGTAGAGACACGCCGCGGCGTGTCTCTATGGATGACATAATATTCCTGCAATCCGATTTACTGGAAATATTTCTCAAAGACACCCAGTTTGAACCACATAAAAATATCCTCATCACTGCGAATCTCCCGTATATCAAAGCGGATGATTGGGCGAATATGAGTCCAGATACACGGTACGAACCCGAGCTTGCCCTCTTTGGCGGAGATGTCACCGGATTTGAGCTCTATGAGAAACTTTTCGCCCAGATTCCCGATTTTATCAGCAAATACACACCACAGAGCCTCACGATCCTCATCGAGATGGGCGATGATCAGCAAGAAATTGCGACCCAGGTTCTCCGGGAATACGGATGGAACTTCGAATTTTTCGCGGATCTGCGAGGGATTGAGCGATTTATCAAAATAATAGTGTAATCTTCATCGTATGTACTCACTCAAACTCACATCCCACACCACCAACCCGACCATCCTCTCGGCACTCGCCTGGAATGCGGTTCGTGATGCCCTCACCAAGCTCGATCGTACCGAGCTCATCGACTATATCGAGTCCGTCAAAGTCACCGAAAAACGCATCACCATCAAGACCGGCAAACCACTCGTCAACAGCGAACTCTCCCATCATCGCGAACCCATCCAAACTCGCATCGAAGAAGCCTTCCAGACTTTCGGGGTGCCGAAAATGGAAAGGAAGATAGTGTTTCTATAAACCCTTCCCAGAAATATTCTTGACAAACCATCACTTTTCGCTATATTCACAGTCATGGGAAATAATTCTCATCAAAAATACAAACGATTTTCACAAACAATAATACATATCCTCGAGGAGGGGAAAACATGGACAATAAAGCCATAAATGTGAGTGCTCTCACAAAAAAGGCACGCAAGTGTCAGCAGTTCCTTAACTTCATCCGGCAAAACTGGATCGCCATCGCATTGAACATCGCAGCCGTGGTGATCTGTGCCTGGTCTTTCCGGTACGGACTCAGTAGGTCGTTTGACTTGGATATTTCCAGTGTTATCATGGCACTTGGCATCATTGTAATCGCCAGTCCCATAGTGGACATGAGAGCGAGTACACCAAAAATGTCGATTACTTGCATGATGATGGTTGGTATGGCTGGTGCTATCGCTGGAGCCATTCTTTGTTTTACACAAGGAGCTTCTACTCTGGGAAACATTACTGGTGTGGTTGTAGGCTTCATTTTTGGCGCTATTATAAGCTTTGTCCTTGGTGGTGGTTTTTCTTTTCTTGTCAACAGTATTGTCGACAACCTGTGGGAACAGCACAAAAAATACTGTCTCCCTATCGTCCTCGGCATCATGACGTTCACTGTCCTTCTCGCATCTTCTTTTCAGAACGTTGGAGATCAATTCTGGAAGTTTGATCGGGGGACGGGGAAATTGGTTGAACGGACCGTGTTCATTCTGCCGGGAAGTACACTCGAAAAAGAGTACTTCGTGGTCGAGCGGAAACCACAAAAGGAAGTGTTTGTGTGGATTTGGTTTCCTCCCGTAAAGGATTCGGGGTGGAGTTACGAAAAGGAGGGTTATACGTTTCGTCACAAAGTGATTCTGACGTGTAACTTCAAGAATCACAAGGCGTACGAAAGGATTCAGGGGACACAATTCCCTGATCTCCCCATCCTCGCCGATTCCCGAGCACAGGGTCCCGAGGCTGTCAAAAAGGTGATTTTAATGACATCCGGACTCACGTCCGAGGATATCGAGATTACCAAGATAGATGGACTCGAGTGATCGATGTTCGTTTACCAAGACAAATACTGAAGTAAATCGGAAGCGAAGTTGCTTCTGAGTACTCAAAAAAAGGACGATCCCCCGTCGCGCAAGCGATTGGGGGATTCTTTTTTGCATTTTTTGGAAAACTCATATAATAAACTACATAATATGGTTGAATTTAATTCCTCATTTCATTTACGATGCGCAATTACAATATATTGATTCTACAGGAAGGGAAATTTTTTGTTGCAAAAAATGTTGATTTGTGAGTTGTTTCTCAGTGAGAAAGTATCGAGGAAGCTGTATCCAATATACGAGAAGCTACGGAATTGTATCTGGAAGAAGAGAAAAGTTATAAAAACCCGTATTCACAGTCATTTTTGACCACTATTTCGGTTTAGTATGGTAAAAATTTAAGAAAATCAGAAAATTGACTTTTCATCGCGTTTATGATAATATGGAGCACATGAATACTCCAATTACTATCATCGGAA
This sequence comes from uncultured Candidatus Peribacteria bacterium, assembly GCA_964503165.1. Classification (GTDB taxonomy): domain Bacteria; phylum Patescibacteriota; class Gracilibacteria; order BD1-5; family UBA2023; genus CAZCYU01. Next base: position 2,551 of record CAZCYU010000048.1, read on the forward strand.
GTGGATACGTCTGAAAGTTTGTTTCGCAGAAACTTTTGGAGGATTATTCTGTGAAGAAAATTTCTGCGAGGGAAATCTGATGAGTATCGGGGATTCTCACGAATCGGTTCGCCGATAAGGTCGCCCATATTTTCAGTGATCGAGAAACGGTCAGGAGTGTGGTCGAGAAAGTAAAAAACTGAGAGCGGGTTGTGTTTGCCGGGAAAACCTGACCGCTCCTCGATCAACTTGTCCATACCATCGAAACTGAATGTCCCGAACAAATCAATCATTTTTACATACTCTGAGCCAACGGCTTCCAGCTCTATGGCGATGCTCCTCGACTCGTCCTCAATCATGCCATCAAAGAAGAACAAATACAGTGAGAAAAATCACCAACTCCTTTTACCCATAGCAGGAAATCCTACCTCTACCAGCCCAATCCCTCTGAATTTGACGAGGAATTCGTCAAAGAACTCGGTTTCGATGTGGAGCTGACATCCGACAAGAATGTTTTCCTCAAGGCACTGTACCTCAAGTGCTGCATCAATACGATTTATAACTCGATATGTATCTCCAATGGTCCGTATATTGAGCAGGCTCTTCAATATTTTTCTCCGGATTTTATCGATAAAGCTGTTTCTGAGCTTCACCAGACTATAGATCATTTAGCACCAGGAATCCTCTCAGAAGACGAGATACAACAAGAAATAGATTATGTCAAAGAACAGGTCCCACACGCGATACCGAGTTCTGTCCGACAATTTTGGAGGAAAGAAAACGGGAGAGATATAGCCGATTATCAAAATTCAGATGTATCACTTCTTTTGGCTTGGATACTGCGGTATGCTCAGAAAAATAATATCGAAACACCAACGCTTTTGAATCTTATGGAAGAGATTCTATGAAGAGGAAACAGATATAATTGAGCACATAACGGACCCGATTGAGAACATCTTCATTTATGAGAAAAGAAAAACAGAACTTGGTTTGCTCAGCCGGCTGGTGTAAATGGGCTTAATGAGCCTGATTTTTTCTGGATCAATACAGGGGTTAAATAGATTGGAGTGATAAGTAAAAAATCTTTTTACTTTTCTTCTTTTTTCCATATAATCCTCGCAACTTGGAAGCTAAACCGGGAGATGCTCGGTTTCTTTTTGTTATAATGCTTTAATCTTTTATTTTCATTTTTTATGCAACACCGTAATGTAGCCATCATCGCCCATGTCGATCATGGGAAAACAACACTCGTTGATGCCCTCCTCAAGCAGGCTGGTATTTTCAGCGATCATGAGCAGGTTGATACCTGTGTCATGGATAGTAACGATCAGGAAAAAGAGCGCGGGATCACGATCTACGCGAAGAATACTGCGATCGAATACAAGGGAACGAAGATCAATATCGTCGATACTCCAGGGCATGC
>CAZCYU010000049.1:0-9543 GCA_964503165.1 uncultured Candidatus Peribacteria bacterium
GAGCGAGCGCTCGATAAACTCGACGTCATCGAGAAGCCGTATATTCCCCCTCGCACCAATTTCCAATTCCTCTTCGGAGAACCATCCGGAGAGAAAGTATTTTCTTTCAAAGAATGTTTCATCGGACGCAAGGATCCGCTCTTTTATATCCGTGATGTCATACTCACAGCCGGTGAACGGATCGGGATCGTCGGAGAAAATGGCGTCGGGAAGTCGACGTTTTTGAAGACCATCCTCGGAGAACTCGAACCACTTGATGGATACCTTCAGAAAGGCAAATGACTCGAGATCGCCTACTATTCTCAGATGCACGAGGAGTTACAACGAGACAAGAGCGTTTATGATAATTTCGTCGCCCACGGACTCACATTCCCACGGGAGCGCCTCGCAGCACTCCTTTCTCAGTATGGATTTACCTTCACTGATATCGATCGCAAGATCACGTCGTTTTCCGGTGGACAGATTTCCAAAATCCTCTTCGCGATCCTTGGGCAGAAGCCATCCAATTTCCTCATCCTCGATGAGCCGACCAATCACCTCGACTACGAAGCCCGCGAATCTCTCGAGCAATCGCTCCGCAAGTACTCCGGGACGATTCTCTTCATCTCCCATGACCGCTACTTCGTCAACAAGATTGCGGGCAAACTCTGGATCATAACCGACGGAGAACTCCTTGTGAATTACGGAAATTATACGGATTATCAGTACAAAAAAGAGCGAGGCCTCGGATTCGACGACTCCCTCTTCGACGAGAGCGCCGAGCTCTCGCTCGTCCTCGAGTCGAAACTCGGCAAAAATGAAGCCAAGCGGATTGCTGAGAAATTCGGACGCAAAAAAAAGTAGAGACGCGATTCATCGTGTCTCTACTTTTTTCTTGTATTTCCAAAATTTTCTCTATAATCAACCTATGTTTACTTTTTAAGTGTAGATTTTTTTATGGACAAGATACATGTTATAGGACACCAGAATCCAGATACAGATGCGACGATCTCATCTATTATTTTCGCGGAATATTTGAAATACAAGGGCAAAAAAGCAGCTCCCTACAAGCTCGGGAACCTTAATAATGAGACGAAATTTATCCTCAATTATGTGGGGGTTGCGGATCCGGAGACCATTGATCGTCTCCCGTCGGGGTCGCGAGTAGCACTCGTGGATCACAATGAACGGGCGCAGACGATAGAAAATATCGCCGATCTCGAGATTCATTCGATCGTCGATCATCACAAAATCGGCAATCTCGCAACGGAGAATCCGGTTTTTATCCGCACGGAGAAGCTCTGTTCTACGAGCTCGGTTCTCTACAAGATGATGAAAGAAGAGGGGATGAAACCAAATAAAGAGCATGCGACTCTCATCATCTCTGCTATCTTGTCAGACTCTCTCCATTTCCGATCTCCGACCACGCAGGATGAGGATCGATTCATCGTCGAGGAGCTCAATGAGATCGCTCGGATCCCGAATATCGAAGAATATGCCATGGAAATGTTCCAGGCCAAATCCGATCTCTGAGATATCAGTATCGAGGAGCTCATCAAGATAGATTACAAAGAATTCGAAGTGGGTGGCAAGAAGCTGGGAGTTGGGACCGTCGAGACGACCAATCCCGATTATTCTCTCACTCGCAAGGATGAGATTATTACTGGTATGCGTCGTATCAAGAAGCAGGATCATCTCGCGTTTATGATGCTCTCTATTGTCGATATTTTGCAAGAAAAAAACACGACCATCGTATCGGATGAGACTGATGCACAGATTCTCCATAATGTTTTCTGAGCTCAGGCGATTGATGGTGTCGCCGATCTTGGTAAGAGGATATCCCGTAAGAAACAGGTTGTACCAGAGCTTACTGCATATTTTAACAAGATATAGTTATGAGTGATGAAGAGAAAATAACAACGCAAGAGGATCTCCATGAGCTTCTTATGTCTCAATCAGCAGATGTTGTCAATAAAATTTTGTACAAGGATTTTTTTGAGCAAATGGACAGAAAGATTTGTAGTGGGAATATTTCTGAACCGACAAAAATCCTGAGTGAATTAAAAAAAGTTTTTTTGAGTCAGTTTCATCTCGAGCTTGATATATACAAATACGAGGATACTGGCGGAAAAAAATGAGATATACAGCTCCGTACAATCAAAAGGGAGAAACTCACTTCGGATAAAATTCTCTGTTCTGATGGAGGGTACTGTATGGAGGCATTTTCACAGGATGGATTCTTCTATCACGATGAAAATCATCCCCTCTCAAAAGCATCCATACGAGTGAGATTCAAGCTCTGGGACGACCGATTTGAGAACTATATACTGGTATTTTCCTGAGAAAAAAAAGAACTCGAAAAGGTTGAGTTTCTCTTCGGCAATACCCAACTCTATCAACTCCTCCGTGCCAAGCTCTCACTTTTCAAAGAATATATCGACGATCTCACCGGACTCTACAACAAGAAGTATCTTGATTCATTTAAGGATAAAAATTATTCACTCATCATCATCGATATCAATGATTTTAAGAAAATCAACGATACTCTCGGACATCTGAAATGAGATGAGATATTGATTGATCTCTGAACGGTAATCAAAGAATCGATACGGCTGGAGGATCGGGCATTTCGGGTCGGATGAGATGAATTCGCTGTCTTGATAGATTCCGGAGATGAAGTCCTTATGCTGGCGATTGAGAAGAGGATTCTTGATACGGTCAACAAGAGAGAGGATCTGAAATACAAAATCTCCATCGGACACGAGCTCTATCATGAAGGAATACCGTTTGATGAGATGTACATAAAAGCGGATTTCAGTATGTACGATATCAAGAACAAGAAAGGACAAGAGTACCGCGTCAAAGAAAAAATAAAAAATCATTTGAAAAATGCAAACATATGGTATATACTACGTGTGATAATATCTCTCAACAAAGTATTATTTCTTATTTTACTCCAGAAAGTCTTCGGGAGACACAAATAAACAGTACAATGAGAGATACACACATCAAACAAAAATATATATTTCTTAAACAAAAACACATATGGGATTTGGAATGCAATCAGAAGGAATGAGAACAGACATCTGTCATCACAGGAGTTCCGCGAGATTACCAGGAAAGGGGGCGCAATATTGCAATATAATCCCACTTGATTCAGAAAGTAGGGATAAAAAGGTCCTTTATGAAACAAGCAGGGAGGTTATAGAGACACCGGGAGAACATTTTATTTATCAAGCTGGATGAATATTTCATCATTATAATAGGACTATTGGGAGATGAACTGTCTCCGTAGTACTCAGGAAAGAATATGCCCATCTTTTTGAAGCGTACTATAAACAAAAAAAAGAAGTTATTACCCTTGGGGCCAAAAAGAAATTCGAAGAGTGAGATATAAAAGAAATTAAACTATTTCTCAAAAAAGAGGGTGTGAATCTTGTTGTTGAGAAACCACTTGATCAGATTCCTTTGGCGAATGACACAAAAGAAAAAATAGCAAAATTGGCAAGCGATGTGCTTTCGGGGAAGCGATAAATCTATATAATCCCCCTAAATTCTTATTATGGTTTCTATGAAAAAAATACTGTTAGTAGAGGATGATGCGGGGATTGTGGGACCACTTTCCTTGTATCTCAAGGAGAGTGGTTTTGGTGTTGTGGTGGCAGGTGATGGAGAGGAAGCAATGCAGATATTTAAACAAGAAAATAACACCCTCTCACTCGTCGTACTTGATCTCAACCTCCCCAAAAAAGACGGATTTGCGGTCTGTGAGGAGATTCGCAAACTCAGCAATATCCCCATCATCGTCCTCTCGGCTCGCTCATGAGAAGACGATAAGGTTCGAGCCCTCGGTCTCGGAGCCGATGATTATGTCGGCAAGCCTTTTTCTCCACGAGAGCTTATGGCTCGTATCGGGACCATCATCAAGCGTATGGAGCGATGAGAACACAAAAAAGATGCGCCGGGTATCCTTGTTTTTGGCTCACTTAAACTTGATATCTGAGGGTATTTGCTTACAATAGGCGCTCAAGAGATCAAGGTCACCAAGACGGAATTCCTCATCCTTGCCTCTCTCATACAACACAAAGACTCGGTTGTAGAACGGGAGAAACTTATGAAAGAAATCATCGGATATGAGCACTATCTCTACGATCGCACGATCGATACGCACATGAAAAATCTCCGTCGCAAGATCGGCACCGCTGCCAATATAGAAACGATTCGTGGCATCGGATACCGGATACATCTCTAATCTCATTCCATGAAATTTTCTCAGAAATTCCTTATCTTCATTTTCTCGGTCCTCATCTTCACGATCGGGATCAATATCTTGGCGCTCAAATATTTTACGACGATATATTTTGATGAGTACCTCACGGTTATCAAGCATGATGTTCCCGATATCAATTTTGACCTCATCGCTGCTTTTACCAATACCAAGAACCTCGATGATGCCACGATCGAAGAATACAAAAAAATACTCAATGATCTCTCAGGGATTTCCTCGAGTCTCGAGAAGTTTTCTTCCAATCCGAGAGCCTATGCTCCATCGATTATCGATTCTCTCCAAAAGATTGGAGTCTCGGGCAATTCCATCGAACAGGTGCTTTTCGTTAACGCCCTCGATTCTTTTTTCTCCAATATATTTTCACTCTCAGTCTTCGATAACTCTACTCCCGAGGGTCGATTCGTCCTGTGAGTGGTCATGTCGATGATTGTGGTCAATGTCTTACTCATCATCTTCATCCTCCTCATCTCGTATCTCTGGATACATCGGGCTTTTCGGCCGATTCAGACGATACTCGAGAATCTCTCCAATATCATTTCTCGCAAGGGATACAAGCAGATCGAGTACAGCAAAAAAGACGAATTTGGAGCGCTTATCTCGGCTATCAATTCGCTCAATGAGAGCCTCTCACGTCAGCAACAAATCCGTTCGGATTTCCTCTCGGACTTGAGTCATGAGATCAAGACCCCCATTACCGCTATCAAGTGTTATCTGGAGGGGATGGACGACGGTGTGATAGAGACTTCTGAAAAAAATTATCGCCTGCTCCATCGGGAGATCGATCGTCTCATCAATATCACGAGCTCGATTATGGAATACGAGCGACTCGAACAAGAGGGGACTGATTCACTCAGTCTTCAGTCCATCGATTTCATCGAACTTGTCAAAAACGTGCGAGACGAGTATGTGCCGATGCTCCAGAAGAATCGTCAAGAGATTGTCTGTGCGCAGAGTAAGACCTTCTTCGTCAATCTTGATCCCGAGAAAACAATCCAGATGATCCATAATATCTTCTCCAACTTCCTCAAATATGCCTGAGCCGATACAACTCTCTCTATCAAGCTCTCACGAAGGGATAATTGGGCTCATATAACCTTTGCTGACAATGGGAAATGAATCGCCAAAGAAGAAATCCTCTTCGTACGAGAAAAGTTTTATCAGGTAGAAAAATCCAGAACTCGCTCGGCGGATCAGGGGCTCGGAATCGGACTCTCTATTATCGATAAAATCGTCGCCATGCACAATGGGATATATACGATTGAGAGTGATTCTCTCAAGGGTTTCGCTATCAAGATAAAAATACCCGTATAATCTCTTCACTCAATATTCACACTGAAAATTTGTTTTTTTGCAAAAGTGGAGTATAAGGTGCCCTATATTTATAATTTCTCTCAACTCCCCCCTGTCCATGAATCGTATCTTTCTCGCCCTTTTCGTATCTCTCTTCAGTTTCTTGACTGTACAGGGGGTATTTGCTGGCGAGACTGAGATTATTACCGATACAGAAACTACGACGGGTCAGATTGTCTCTGACAGAGAAGTACAAGAACAACAAAAAGAAAAAGCTAAAACCATCGACAATATCAATACCTTCCTCATCGAATCATACAAAATCAAGATCGATAAAATCTTCTCTAACCTGACTATCAGTCTTGAGAAGGTAACTCGAAACGATCCGGTTGTACAGATTAAGCTCCTCAAAAAAATGCGTTCCGATATCGGTGCCAAGATGACCATCCTCGACAGTCATGATATATCTGTGAACCGTAAGAAAATACTCAGTGCCGTATTTAACTATATCCAAAAAAATATTGATGATTCCATCAGTAACCTCACCAAGAAATAATATCCTTTTCCTCACTTATTGGGCTTGAAAAAAACGAATTTCTCCCTATACTGTCCCGGTATAGTTTGTAAATGTAAAAAAATCATGACCCCAAAAATATCCATAGAAAATATCAGAGATCAGATAGGACTCATCCGTGATGAGGTTCGCAAATGTATCGTGGGACAGGATGAACTCATTCGGAGCATCCTCATCACTATATTTTCTGGTGGTCACATCCTCCTCGAGTGAGTTCCGGGACTTGCCAAGACCTTGACGGTTGAGACCATATCTCGTACGCTCGGTATCCACTCTGCACGTATCCAGTTCACCCCGGATCTCCTCCCGGGAGATCTCACCGGAGGACAGATGTACAATCAGGCAGAATCCAAGTTCTATACCAACCATGGTCCGATTTTCACCAATTTCCTCCTCGCAGATGAGATCAATCGTGCCCCAGCCAAGGTTCAATCCGCTCTCCTCGAAGCCATGCAGGAGCGACAGGTATCAATCGCTGGAGAGACTTTCCCACTCCCGAGCCCTTTCATCGTCCTCGCGACACAGAATCCTATCGAACAAGAGGGGACATATCAGCTCCCAGAGGCACAACTCGATCGTTTCCTCCTCAAGACCGTCATCGATTATCCGACTCACGCAGAAGAAATCGAGATTATGAAACGGATGAATAGCTGAGAATCGAGCGAAATCGAGCAGATTCTTTCTCAGTCTCAGATTCTTGAGATACAGAGAGCCATCATAGAAGGCGTCTATGTGGATGAGAAAATCTACGAATACGTCGCCAATATCACACTCGCCACTCGTGAACCCCTCAGGTTCGGATATGATAAGGGAGAATCACTCATCGACTTCGGAGCCTCTCCACGAGCCTCCATCGCCCTCATCAAGACCGCCAAAGTTCTCGCCGCCTTTGACGGACGAGACTATGTCACCCCAGAGGATATCAAGGCGATGGCACACGAAGTCCTCCGTCACCGTATCGGTCGATCCTTTGAAGCCATCGGAGAAGATATAGACACCGACCAGATTATCGAGCAAATTCTCGAACACGTCGTCGTTTTATAGGTTTTTTCAAAAACACAGTTTTTCCGATCTACTCGCTCAGAGTAGGTCGGATTTTTGATGCTTTCTCAAAATAACTTCTCATTTTTTTGCAAAATAATAAAAAGTATAGTAAGATTACTCGGTAACCAAAATATTCTTTATTTATTTTTTCATATAAATACTATGGCCAATACAGAAATAAAATCAGGAGCAGACAATGCCCAGAAGATCCGTGATACCCGTGATCTCAAGATAGAACAAGCAGTCGAACTCGCTCTCGAGGACGGAGTCTTTTCTCGTGAAGAACTCAAAGCTCTCCAAGAACGATTCCATGATGACCGATTCAATATCGATCACAATAATTTCCGTGAACAACAAAACCTCGCTGAATCATTCAAATCTGAACGCCTCCTCCTCAAAGCAAAAATCGATCAGACTAATGACTCAGATCTCAAGGGACGTGCCCAGGATCGATTCTCTCCGAACCTCCAAGCATCCGATCTCTCAGATACGAGAGCCTCTTCCGATACACTCCCACAGGGTTTCTCACTCCACAGGGGAGCCAAGAAAGATGATCCAAAAGATTTTAATTTCTTCTGAACCGATGAAGACGGAAAAAACGCAAAGGAAGGAACCGGAAGTAATATCACCGGAATGAAACAGGAGAAAGTTTTCAACAAAGGCAAGAGCTCTGCTGCACTCGATTTCAAATACTCTACCTTGGATGGTATCCTCGCTGAGTGAGTCTTCGGAACCGTTTTCGGATCAGAAAGCAATAAATCCATTGTTCTGGACGTCACCATGGGGAGTAATCTGGCACAATTCCTCACAACTCTCGGGTACAAGATAGATAGGGATCAGAGAGTCAAGGTCACCGGAGAACATTTCCGCAAAACTGCGGACTATTTGTTCACGTCCGGTAAGGTAACTGAAACGATCTCTCAGAATTCCCTCGGAGCCACCTACCAACTCAAGCTCCATGACAAGCGCGAAGTTCTCGATTACTTCGAAGCCAGTGGATACATCACTCAGTCTCAAGGAAAAGAACTTGCAGACAAGGATTTTACCATCGATACTGCAACTCTCTTCGAGCTCTACCGCAACAAACGAAATATCGCCGGAGGAACCAAGACAGGAGCCTCCCTCGCCCTCGGACTCACTCCATGGGAAAATGGAAAGTTCAAAATCACCCTCGGAGCCGAGAATCTCAAATTTAAGACCATCCATTCCGGAGACAAATATGACAAACAGGGGATGACGGCAAAAGCGGAATACTCACATGATATCACCAAAGACCTCATGGCCAAGATCAGTGCTGCCACTAGCACGACAGAAAAATGTGTCCTCGCCCTCGAACTCGCCTTCAAACTCAAACCAAACCTCCAGCTCGTCCTCCGAGGAGAACATATCGAACGGTATAGTTCTTTCGGGCTTGCCGATACGAGTGAAGAAAGGGGAAGTATCGCCCTTCGTTGAACTTTCGCAACTCCCGAAGATCAGAAGAAGATAGATGAATCTGCCCGACTCTGGAAAGCAGGAGCCGGGAAACGTAATGAGAACAAGGCGCGTGAAACTTTCCGTCAGATGCCACAACAGGCAAAAGATGACTTCCTCGAGTGGTCACTCTCTCCAGCGTACAAATCAACTTCCGTCATCGCGGCTGTTGATGAAAATACCCGTCGTCTCATCCTCCTCGACAAACTTCTCCTCCCCAATGCCAGTATCGATAGTCAAGGGAATATCACCGAAGCACTCCCAAATTCGGATGTCAGTGGTATCAGTGGAGTCACCCTCAACGGAGCCCCATATTCCAACAACAACAATTTTGGACTCTCCGGAGGCAATATCGTTATCTACACTGGAACTCTCCGAGAACCAGCCGTTGGAACGACCGATACGTACCGAGTCACCATTGATGAAAACGGAGGCGGTCAAACGATTGCGACGATCACAGTCCAACATGGATCCGTCAAAGTCACATCTATCACTTTTGATCGTATCCCTGCACCAAATCAACTCCCACCAACCATGGGGAATGTCCCAAATCAGACAGCAACCGTCGGAACTCCGATCACGGCGATCAATCTCGCATCATACATAACCCTTACCAATGGTGATGCGGTAACCCAATATACCTTAGCTTCCGGAGCTCTCCCACCAGGACTCACATTCAATACGACCACTGGAGCCATCACTGGTACTCCAACAACTGCCGGAACCTACAATATCACCGTGACTGCCACCGACAATGATGGAGCCAGCAATGCTGATGCCATCCAATTTGTCATCGCTGCCGCTCCAGCCAACAATCCTCCAGTTCCAACCTACACGACATTTACCATGAATGAGGATACGGTTAAAAACGGAACCCTCACGGCTACCGATGCAG
>CAZCYU010000050.1:0-9274 GCA_964503165.1 uncultured Candidatus Peribacteria bacterium
CCCTCACCCCCTGCCCCTCTCCCAAAGAGAGAGGGGAGAAGTATTCTCCATACCAAAAAGTTCGTCGTCATTCAGACGGGATGTGATAATTTTTGCACGTTTTGTTTAACTGTTCAGGCTCGTGGGAGACATAAGTCGAGAAGCGCGGAGGATATAATCTCGGAGATCCAGGATTTCGTCGCGCACGGTGGCAAAGAAGTTGTACTTACAGGGACCAATATCGGTGCCTGGGGGGCCGATACTACGAATCATGCAGAATCATCACGGGTAGCTGAATTGATAGAAAATATCCTCAAGAAGACAGACATACAACGACTCCGGATATCGAGTCTCGGGGTAGAATATATCGATGATCGTCTCCTGAGGCTCATCAAGGAACCGCGGGTGAATCCGTACATCCACCTCTCCGTCCAATCCGGATCAGAGGCCATTCTCCGGTCTATGAATCGGCACTATACGAGAGCTCAACTCCTGAGCGTTTTGGAGAAGATATCGTCTATTCAGAGGACAGACAAGATACCCGTCAATATCGGCGCGGACATTATCGTCGGATTCCCGGGCGAGACGGAGAGTGATTTCGAAGATACGGTCGAGATTGTACGTGAGTATATCACCCAACTGCACGCCTTTCCATTCTCTCCGCATCGCGAACACTACTCGGTTCCGGCGGGTGCTTTCCCTGATCAGATCAGAGAATGAATCAAATCCGCACGCCTCAAAACACTCTTGTCTCTCGGAGAGCAGAAAAAACAAGCTTTTTTACAGATGAATGATGGGAAAAAATTCGAGGTGCTGATCGAGGGAAAATGAGTTGGTTGGACACCGAACTACATCGAGTGCACGGCGTCCAATTTCGAACCGTTATTATGACAGGAAATGAAGAAAGGTATGGTTGTAGAGGGAATATTTACCCTTTGAGGACGAAGAAATTAAAGAGGATATAACTCACCACGAGGAGGAATATCCCGATGACGGCGTAAACGATAATAGATTTCGCTTTTTTGACCTTCTCTTCATCTCCAGCTCCGGTTACGACCAAGAATCCGGCATAGATGATGAGGAGGACGGTGACAAGCCCGATGAAACCATTGATATAGTTGATAAACGTCGTCATGATTTTGACCGTCGAAGAAAGATTCGGATTGGTGATGGTCATCCGACAGATACCAAGGATACGCTCGGTACATTCCGCTCGCCCATAGATGCTCTCGACGAGCACACGAGGAACCTTGAGGAGGATGAATCCGATGAGTGCAACGATGATTGTTTGTTTCCCCTTCTTGGCTTTTTCCTCATCTCATCCACCGGTGATAATCTGGAAAAAGGCAAAAAATGCCATCGCGAGGAAGGCGAATGAAGCCAGAACCTCGATCATTCGGACAAACGGATAGATGATGTTTTCGAGAAAAATAGAAGCCGTGTAGCCATCGACCGTCCGATCGAAGAGGGTTGAGATAAACACGTACGATATCTGCATAATCACGATCCCGATCGAGGTCCAGACGATCCCGAGACGCCATTTTTTAATCGTTTCTTCATTGGCTTCGGAGAAAAAGAGCTTGAGAACGAGGATGAAAAGGTAGATAACCGCGACAAAAATCGCGAGATTTTTGGCATCTCGAGCGATCGTAATCAGGAGATACTGGGCTCAGCGCTCTCCGGTCACATTCCCCCCGAAAAAATACCCACCAAACGTCCCCTTGAGGTCTTCGAGATACCCGGTTCGTGATACTCCACTTTTTGCATCTCAGCGGATATTCAGGTCTTGTGTTGTCGCACGGGAATCGAGCACATCCAAAATATCATTGGCGAAGGTGGTACTGAACAAGGAAGCTGAAACCGCGAGGATAACGAGAGAGAAAAAGAATTTTCGAATAAAAGAAGACATATATTTGAGAATGAGAAATTAATTTTTGATTATACCGAGTCGTGCCTCGATTTCCATATCGACGTACTCTTTTTTGCGACCGTACATCTTGCGAGAATACTCTTTGATAACCTTGGCAACCTCGGGATTTTTGTAGTGGTTATCCCAGATAGTTTTCATATCAAAGGGACGAGACGTGGCATTGTCGATATTGAGCTTGCAGTAAGCAGTGAAATTGGCGATACCGATGATATCCTGTTGTGAGAGAAGTGGAGCGTACTCTTTTTCGAGGTATTCCGCATCTTCGGCACCGACCTTAAATGACATAATCGTTCCGGCATTTCCGAAGACCGCGTCTTTAATGGATGGTTTGCCATCCTTGGACTTGGATCCTCCAATCTGAGCGATGTATTGGTGCGCCATAATGAGGGCGAGATGGTATTTACGAGCCTCAGACAGGATCTCACCAAAGGTATCGGTTGCGAAGTTCTGGAACTCATCGACATAGAGGAAGAAGTCTTTTCGTTCATCTTCCGGAGTATCAGCACGACTCATCGCCGCCATATTGATCTTGGAGACGAAGATGAGACCCAAGAGTTGCGCATTGAGATCCCCGATCATACCTTTGGAGAGGTTAACCATGAGGACTTTCTGATCGTCCATCACTTTGCGGAGATTGAAGGCAGACTTTGGTTGTCCGATGATATTACGGATGGTGGTATTGGTGATAAAGGGTCCAAATTTGGAGGAGAAATATGGAATCATCTCCTGTTTTTCTCGGTCTCCCGTATTGGCATACTCATGCTCCCAGAAAGCCTTAACGACCGGATTTTTTACCTTGGAGGTTTTGTATTTCATAAAGGCATCATCGACGAAGAGTCGTGGGACATCGATGAGGGTTCCGCCCTCGTCTTCATCATCCATGAGCGTGAGACATCCATTGCGGAAGTAGTGCTGGATACGCGGACCGAAAATCTCCTCATTAAAGATCTTGATAAATATCGACGTCGCATCGAGTGCAGCACGATCTTTTTCGATGGCACGCAGAGCGGGATCGGTCGAGATAATTTCGAGCATATTAAGTCCCATGGGACGTTCGTGATCAGCCGGATTAAAGACGATGACGTCTTTGGCGCGTTCTTTTGGAGTAAAAGCGATGACATCTTCGACGAGATCGCCATGCGGATCGATGATACAGAGTCCATCGCCATTCCAGAGGTCTTGTCTGGCAAGATATCCGATAAATACCGACTTACCTCACCCGGATTTACCGATGATATAATGGTGACGTCCTCGGTCTTTTCTCGTAAAGTAGATGGGGGTTTTATTGTTGCGATATTCATTCCACCCCATGAGGACTCCATCCGTATAGATCGGGAATCCGGCAATCCGACGCTGTTGTGGTTCCTGAAGAGGGGTTTTCCCTTCGTCCACGGGCTTCCCTTTGTTGTCGCCTTCTGTTTGGATAGCGACAACCTCGCCAGCGGTGGTGACGAAATTACGCGCCGCATCGCGGACGAGGTTCCAGTTTTTATCAACAGCGAGGAGACTGCCATCCTGGGTATACACATTCCCTTTGAGGTCGCGTTTGTAATCCATAAGGATAGTCGGCTTGCTCGGTGCTTTGAGATTGTGCGGAGGAGTGAGCATCTTGTAATCGAGCCACTTGATAATTGGTGATTTGTTGTAGTTGATATCTGGGAAATGGTAGAGAGTCGAGAGCTCGTCGGTCGAAAACATACTCTTGGACTGGAGAAGTCCGGCAAGTCGGAGCTTGAAGGCGAAATACCGAATCGGTGTGAAAAAGAAGGCAAAAATATTCTCTATAAATTGTGGATTGTCGAGCTTGTTGTTATACTCATCGGTATAGATATTCATCGCAGAGATGAGATTGTAGAGGCCTTCCTCCGCACTCTGTGGTGTGTCTGAAGCAACGAGGATCCGAACCGATGCCTGGAAACCCGGCTGTCCGGCAGATTCTCCGACCATCTTCTGGGCTTCTTGTTCGGCTTGATTAAATATCTTGTATGAATCCCCAGAAGTAGCACCCGGAGCACTGGAAGCCACCTCTTCGTTGTTGACGAATCGATTGAGTATCCAATACACGGGAGCGAATACGGTTCGGAAAATAGTCACGACCAATCCTCATTTGAGTCCTTTTTTGTATTCGCCTTTGGCGACGAGACTCGCTGCTTTTTTCGCCTTACGATTCCAAGATGACCCAACCGGCTTGATGATGAGTTGGAAAACCGCGTGATCTCCTTTTTTGAGATTCCCGATATTGTTCGTGAGAGATGAAAGTGGATCATCCTCGAAATATTTGTAGGTTTTGATTGGATAGACATCGTCATTTGCCTTCCCCACGGAACATGCCCGGAGGGTATATCCTGCCGGTTTAATTTCTCCGTATTCCTCTTTTGATACGATTCGTACCTCGGCATCAGGATAATTAGAAGTGATCTGCTGAGAGATGAGCGTGACATATTCTCGATAGGTCACGACATAAAATGATACCTGTCATTCACTGTAGACGAGCTCGAGAGATATCTTGGCATGATCGAAAAGCATATCAAGGATGCTCTCCATAAGGGTTGCCTCGGATATTTTGTGGATACCCTTGTAGAAGATCGACATAATCCCCGTTTTTTCCTTGAAATCTTTTTTGGTTTCCTTCTCTTTGTCGAGTTTGGAATCGGCCCTCGGGAGTGACACCCGCATATACATGAGCTTGCGAGATGCATATACCTCATATGCGAGACGGATGAATTTGAGGAGGAGAAAGGCGACGATGATGAAGAGGATGATATCGACGACATTGGAGAAAAAGACCCCGAGTCCGAGAGATGAACCCGTAGCAGAGGCTTCGGTTGTGGTGGGAGCGCTCCCAACAGGGGCTGTCCCGATGGCGATTCTCGCAAGTGCGACCGGTATGAGTGAAAAATCCATGGTATAAAGTAAGAGGAAAATAATGAAACCTACTGGGAGTATACCATATATGAGAGAGAAAGGCAAATAAGATGTGGATTTTTGTATTTACAAATGAGGAAAATCTGAAGTAACTACATTATGTCTTTTATAAAGCGATTTTACAGAAATCAATTCTACCGGCATCTCCTATACCATCAATTTTACAATCTGGTAATCCTGCTGGAGGTGGTGCTGAAGCACTGGTTCCAGGTATAACCGTATCATCTCCAGGAACGGTTTTGAGTCCATCGATAGTAGGAGTACTTTCCCACACAATCGCTTCTGGGATGAGACTATTCACTCATCCGGTGGCAGTGAAATTTCCTTTGACGAAAACATATCCGGTACTCGTCTCGGCATAGACTTGATCTATGAAATACATAGCCGTCGGGAGATTGGAAGAGTTTTCGAGGAAGCTTGATATCTGATATTTTTTCTCGGTTGGGAAGTAGCTGTAAGTGTAGGGATAATCTGTAGTAGTGGTAATGTCTTTGGAATAGACTTTGAGAGAATTGAGGAGAGTGTTGTTGACCTGACCGTAGTATCCGGTCATGGTAAACGTACTCCCGGTGATGACGATATTGTACCCGGTAGATGTTTCGGAAGTATTGATAAGCTTCCCGGCTGCCATATTGATATCGAAAGCTGAAGCGATGGTACTCACATTAGTAATGCGCTTCCCATCTCGAGCATCTTTCTGGAATCCGGAGAATGCCATAAATCCGAACGTTCCGAGGATGGCGAGGATGGTGATGGTGACGATGAGCTCAACAAGGGTGAATCCAAGAGAATTACGAGATTTGAGACCTGTATTGGTGTTTTGTGTTGATTTCATAGATGAAAAATAAGGAATAAAAAAAGATATAAATGACTTAAACCTGCAAAGTGTATCACTTTTTTTCCTGAAATCAAAAGATTTTTATAAAAATTCAATTTTTTGTTTTCTTTTTGCAAAAATATAAAAATCGCTATAGTGAAAAAACTATCATATTATCTGGTAAAAATATGTTTTCAAAGGTCTTTTCTGTCTCAGTGAATGGTCTCTCGGGGACCAAAATCGACGTAGAACTGGATGTCTCAAATGGGCTCACCGCCTTCAACATCGTCGGACTCCCAGACACGGCGATACAAGAGAGTAAGGAGCGAGTGCGGAGTGCTCTCAAAAATTCGGGATTTACCTTCCCATCGACCCGTATCACCGTCAATCTTGCTCCAGCGGATATCCGGAAGAAATGACCAAGTTTCGACCTCCCAATCGCGATTGGGATACTCTGTCGCGAGTATGACTTCCTGCCGGAACTCATCGAGAACAGTATTTTCATCGGAGAGCTGGCCCTCGATGGGAAGCTCCGCGGTGTGAGTGCCATCCTCCCATCGGTGATTTTCGCCAAAGAACAGGGGATCAAGTATGTCTTCCTCCCAGAAGAAAATAAAGAAGAAGCCTCTCTCATCCCCGATGTCCACCTCGTGAGTGTGAGCGATCTCTCCTCACTCGTGCGCATCCTCACCGGATCCGATCCTCTCCCAGCGAATACTCCGATCGACCCGAAAAAATACATCGAACGATATCGACAACAATCGACCGAAACGGGATTCGAGCACATCATCGGACAAGAGCACGCCAAGCGGGCTCTCATGATCGCGGCTGCCGGAGGACACAATATCCTCATGGAGTGACCTCCGGGATCCGGGAAGACGATGCTCGCGAAAGCGCTCGCCACAATCCTCCCGGATATGGATTTCTCCGAAATCGTCGAGACGTCCAAGATCCACTCGGTTGCCGGACTTTTGTCCAAAAATTATCCACTCGTTTTTACTCGCCCATTCCGTAAGGTGCATCATACGGCGAGTTCGATTAGTATCATCGGATGAGGACGGGATTCTCGACCTGGAGAGATCAGTCTCGCACACAAATGAGTCCTCTTCCTCGACGAGTTCCTCGAATTTGATACCAAACTCCTCGAAATGCTCCGACAACCGCTCGAAGACGGCGAGATTACGATTAACCGAGTGAATGCGAGTTACTCCTACCCGGCGAAATTCATCCTCGTCGGAGCCCTCAATCCATGTCCGTGCGGACACCTCGGAGACAAAGAAAAGCCCTGTACCTGCAGCGAATCACAGATCGAACGCTACCGTTCGAAACTCTCGGGACCGATCCTCGATCGCATCGATCTCTTCATCCGAGTGCCGAGAGTCAAAGTGGAGGACTTCGGAGACGGGACAACCAAGGCACGCACCTCTGTCGATATCAAGAAGCAAATCGAATCAGCACGCATCTTCAGTGCGAAGCGATTCAAATGAACGAAGAAAACCTGCAATGCCGAGATATCTCAGGAAGATATCGAAAAATACTGTGCCCTCGGCAAAGAAGAGGATGAATTCCTCAAAAAAGCCCTCGAACGTATGAATCTCTCGACGCGGGTCTACTTCCGCCTCCTCAAGCTCGCCCGTACCATCGCCGATCTCGAGGGATCGCAGGACATCAAGCTCCCGCATCTCGCAGAAGCCCTCTCATATCGGAAAGTTTAAAATCACATAAAAAAATTCTCACCGGGATGCGGTGAGAATTTTTTTGTGTGATTTAGGCTGTTTTACGGAGTTGGTAGAGATTACGTCCGACTCGTTCGATTTGTTTCTTGTTCTGGAGGTTCATATAGATAGTTGTTGTTTTTACCTTGCGCACCTTCATAACCTTATTGATAATCTCTTCTGTTGAGAGTGGTATTTTGGACTTGTTGAAGATATCGATAATGACATCGAGAACCGTTCCTGGTTTGTACCCCCATTCTTTGAGGACGTAGATACCACGACCGATGAGGACGAATTCGTTGTTGCGGATGAGTTCATTGTGAATCGTTGCGACTTTGACCATCTCTCCGAAATAATTGGAGATCGCATTGGAGAGCTCGACGAAGTGCATAGGATGTTTTTCTTTTTTGAGGACGTAGATCGCTTTGTCTTTGAGAGTGGCAGGATTGAGGATTTTCCACTTGGAGAGACCGACGTATTTTTCTTCCCCTTTGACGATATCTTCGAAAACATCGAGAACCGAATCGATGAGGACATTTTCTACCTTACCAAACGTGGAGAGGTTGAGCTTGATCATCTCGTAGAGTGCGATATTTTCCATGATATCCCCCTTCTTCTTGAGGATACGTGCTGCTTCCTTGTGGATCTCGCCGATGAGTTTTTTCTGAACTTCCGGAGTACAGAAGTATGTACGAGTTCCGAGTTGTGGTTTGCTCTTTTGGATGTCGAAATCGGATTGGAGGATCACTTCGATGATACCGGTATTGACTGAGGCATCGATCTCTGCTTCCTGGATAACCATATTGACGAGACGATCCTTGGTGAGGAGTCCTCCGTGGAGAGCGAGAATTTTTTCTCCCATTTCTTGGATACGAGCGAGCGGAGTCGTGCGTACGATACGCCCGATTTTCTTGATACCGACGTCTTCTATCTGACGGACACGTTCTCGAGTGATATCGTAAGTATTCCCGATAGACTGGAGTGTTTCTCTCTCTCGATCAATCCCGATGCGACGAACAATCACTGACTGCTCCTTGTCCGTGAGATTGGAAAGTATGCTCATGAAACTATCGTCTATAGCCTTTTTATTGAGGGTTGCTACCATATGTGGATGAGATTTATAATATAAATTAATTATTCTATATATAGGTTTTTTTCACAAAAAGTCAAGAAAAAAATAAAAAAAGTAGGAAAATCCGGGAAAAATTTTACAAATAGCGACTCTTTCGTATAATGCCCATCTCTTCTTTTGGGAGGACATACGCCGAGAGTTGCAAAACTCTTCGAGGAAAGTCCGGACACCACTGGGATAGCATGGCAGATAACGTCTGCGGCTCTCTGATATATCTAAAACAGAGAGTACGGAAAGTGCCACAGAGACGATACTATCCTGAGCAATTGGGAGAAAGGTGAAAAGACTCCCCCAGGGAGTCTCCCCGTCAAACGGGAGTGGTAAACCCTATGCGGTGCAAGAGGAATGGTACTCTGCCTATCTATGACGATCTCGGTCGATAGGCAGAGTATACCTCGCTAGAGGATACGGGCGACCGTATCTCGAGAGAGATGTATGTCGAGACACAGAATCCGGCTTACTACCCAGGAGGAGAGATTTTTACAATAACCAACAATTTGCAGTATGAATATATTATTGATCTGAATACAAGGATCCGGGAAAGGAACCCAGGCGCGCAAAATCGCTGCCGATTACGGGTACAGCTTCTTCGAAATGGGACAAAAGCTCCGCAATTTCTCCGAACTCGATCATCCTCGCTCCGCGGAAGTGAAATCACACATGGAACAAGGCAGGCTCGTCCCCGACGACCTCATCATCGCCATGCTTGAGCACTACCGAGATACCCACCAAGGCGAAAAAGTCCTCTTCGATGGGATCCCACGATCCAGTAGCCA